>USLP01000036.1 GCA_900555525.1 uncultured Eubacteriales bacterium | reverse complement strand
CACGAGAAGTTGTGACAGACTTAATGTCACAAAAAAAATCGAACAAAATGCGTTTATTCTGGGCGGAAAAAACTACACTGCGCCTATAATGAAACTATCCGATTTTCTTAAAATAAAGGAAGCGGCAAACATTCCCGAACCGACATACGCCCTCGGAGTAAAGGAAACGGATTTTTCCGAGCTTTTCCCCGAATTTATAACGAACGGACTTAAAGAGGGATTTTTTGCGTTTGACAAAACCATGCCCGGCTTTATAGGCTGCGGAGCTGTTTTGACGGCATGCGAAACACGTACGTCCGCTCCGCTTCGGATTACCCGAAACGAAAGCAGGCAGTCCGACAGCGTTTTCGGGCTTTACCCCTGCGGTGAAGGCGCAGGCTACGCAGGCGGAATCGTAAGCGCCGCCGCAGACGGAGCAAGAACTGCTCTTAAAATAATTTCCGAATATAAACCGACTTCAAAACAAGTCGGAAATAATCCTTGAAAAAATACTTTTTATACTGTATAATATAGTAAAATTTCACCCCTGTTATATTTAAAATTTACCCCTTTAAAATATAACGGATGTGATATATAATATAAGTATTATTATATTTTGGAGGACAAAAAAGTGTCAACAAAGCTATGGTATAATCAATTCAAGGACGGCTGGCTCAATGCCCTTCCTTTAGGAAACGGCAGACTTGCCGCAATGTTTTACGGCAACCCCAAAAGAGAGCAAATTCAGCTAAACGAAGAATCACTGTGGACGGGCAGACAGCTTAAAGAGGAATATTCCACCTCGCCCGAAATTATGCAGGAAATAAGAACACTGCTTTTTAATGAGGAGTATGAAAAGGCAGGCGAATTAAGCGATAAATATTTGCTTGCAAATCCGCCCCGTGTACGTCATTATCAGACGGCAGGCGACATTTTCATAGACTTTTCCGACAAATCGGACATTTCCGACTACATAAAGGAGCTTGACCTCAAAACGGGTATAACCTCATGCTCATACAAAAAGAACGGTGCGGAATATGAGGAAGAATGTTTCATTTCGCAGAAGTATGATGTTGTATGCTTCCGCATAAAAACGAAAAACGGCGAAAAATTCTCGTTTAAATCAAGCCTTATAAGAGAAAAAAATGCAGAGGAAAGGCAGAAAAACGGAGACGGGCAAAAAATCACCGTAACGAATACCGAAAACGGAGTTTTAACTGTCGGTCAAATTATAGACGAGGATAATGAAATGTTCGGAAAGGGCGGAGAAAATCTGCGCTTCGGCTCATATATGGCGATAAAAACGGACGGTCAGCTTTCCTCACATGACGGAATAATTGAGGTTAAGGACGCAAGCGAAGCGGTTATTTTTGCCGATGTTGAAACGGATTATGACGTAAACACGTTTGATTTTGACAGAAGCAGGGATTTTGTTTCGATTTTGAAAGAAAAGGTTGAAAAAACGCTAAAAACCGATTACAACGAAATAAAGGAAGCGCAGGCTTTGCGGAAATGCTTCTGCAAAGCCATGAGGGAAGCTTGGGCGAGAGAATTATATCATTGCTCCCCGCCCTGCCCGAATCATGGAAGGACGGAAGCTTTAAAGGTCTTTGCGCAAGAGGAAACTTCACAGTTGACGCAAAATGGCAGGACGGCAAACCGACCTATGTAAAAGTCGTTTCTCATAACGGCGGAAAGCTGAAGCTAAAGCTTCCGAACGGCAAAACAAACGAATTTGACACAAAAAAAGACGAAGAAATAATCATAGAATTGTAAAAATATGCCCCATGCGGGCATATTTTTTTACATATTTTTCACGGATTTTACATTTCACATATTTTTCAATTTTCCCAAAAATACTTCAAATACAAAACTCAATACTAAAATAAAAGCATAGGGGTCATCGTTCTCCGAAGAGAAGATGACCCCTATGTTTTCAAGTTCGAAAAAACATACTATATCCCACAGAGTATTAACGGAATTAACTCCGTCTTTGACCCATCTGCGTACAGTACGCGGATCAACATAGAGATGTTCCGCAAACTTTTCTTGTGTAATTCCACGTCTTTTCAACTCGTTTTTCAAAAAATGTCCTGCTTTAACAGCGGGACTTTCATTGAATTTTTTTATCATAATAATACGCTCCTTTTCTGATTACAGATAATTTTTTCTGTTTATATGAAAGTTCGTATTATTTGATAACCTATTAATTTAAATTTCTTTGCCTATTTTCAATTGGTTTAAACTTACCTCTTCTGAAAATGTTCATAAATAAGCACGCCTGCCATAACTATAATTTTAAAACCTTGAAATATAAGCTTTATAAGCAGCTGACCAATATATATATAAATCACCTATCTTTAATTTTCACACCTTCTATGGGTGTAGTAGTGTAGTTCTATATCTTGCAAAAGGTGATTTCAGAATGTTTACAGTTTTAGACCCTTACACGGGTGTAGTAGTGTAGTTCTGATAATTGCACAAACAATCATCGAAACTATATATATTATATAACAATTTTATACAATTGTCAAGCTCTTTTTACAAAAAAATTATATCATCTGTAAAAAAATTAAAATTAAACACCTCGCTTGACAAAGAAGCTAATTTTTTAAAATCGGAAATACATACCGGCAAAGCATATACAGAGCCTATTTTTGGTGAAATAGAATGTAATTTTTCAAGTTCGCATTTATTTTGTGCGGAATTATGCAATAATTTTATACTAACGGATTCCTGAATGCTGACATAGCCGTTTTTTCTTAATTCTTTTTTAAAACGGGAATATTCCTTTTTTTCTTCCTTTGTTTGCATCGGCAAATCAAAAAACATTAATATTACACTTCGTCTGTCAATCAAGGCAAATCTCCTTTATTTCACATTTTTCATCATAAACGCTCTTTATAACATCCAAAGAAAAACATTCACAGGCATCGTTCAGCTTCATTTCCCGTTCTCCATACTTAACTCTTTTTTGCAAACTTTCTATCAAAATTTTTTTATACTCCCAATCGAACTCCGATAATTGATTATTATATACAATCTCATCAATAACCGGTCTCAAAGGCTCCATAAGATCGCACGAAAGGTTAAAACTGTTTTGCCTGTTGGAATGGTTTATTCCCAGCGCCGTGCTGTATCCGTGAATAGATAATATACGGTTAAATGAGTTCAAAAGCAAAATATAGCCATAATTCAATGCCGAATTTATCTCATCGGGAGAATGACGTATAAAGTTATTTCCAAAAAGAGCTTTAAAATATATACGTGCCGCCTGCGCCTCACAGTTGGTTTTATCTCCCGATAAAACTGTATTTTCATATTTTTTTAAATATTCGCTTCCGGTTAAATTCAATTTTTGCAATAGTTTTCTTTGATTTTTTATCTTTTGTATTACTATATTTTTCCAAACATCATTTTTCCTGTTTACCTGCCAATTGCTTTGATCCATTATTTTCCCGGCAAAATCCGAACTATTTGAAAAAGGCGTAATTTCAAATGACGGATTATATTTTTCATCACAAAATACTGCGTGAATATTGTTGTTTGACAATTCATTCAACAATGCGGACGATATGGTAACGTAATTTGAATTAACAAGCAGGCTTTTAATTTGATAAAGCGGCACAAAATGATCTTCCTCTTCCTTTCTTACAATGATATTTCCGTCACTGTAAGAAAGCAGGCATGCAGAATTTATAATCAGTGTTCTAAAAGCATACTCAAAAATACAATCCCCTCCTGATTTTATCCTTCTGTCGTTGTATCTCTGTTTTCGCGTTTATCATTCATATCAAAAAGTCCGTCAATAGAAAGGTTTTTAAATCTCGGCAAATTATATCCAAACGGAACGCAAAGCGCTTTTACAAAATCCTTGCAATAAGAACCATGATTTTTAACCAACGCAAAATATTCTTTTGTCTTTTCGGTTATATTTGAATTTTTAAGTTTATCGCAAAGATTTCGTTGCGCAATATAATGATATATTTGATAATATGATTCGGGATTCTTAATATCCTGCAGATACAAGCCTGCTTCCTGCACGGTAATTATATGATCCGTAATATTTCTAAATTTACGGATTGCTACATTATCGGCATTTCGAAGATTTGCCGCAATGTAGTTATACGGAATGTGTTTAGCATCTTCATACGAAGGTTCACCGCTATTTTTAACTTTTGATTTTTTTGCGGTTTTTCTCACCTTTCCCAATTCCATAAACTTTTCTGTAAGCATTAAGTACGACTGCTCGTTTTCAAATATATCCCAAAGTCTCAAATCACGTTCGAGACAGTAGAAAGCAAGAAAATATCTTGAATTTACATATATAAGATTCTTAAAGAAAATATAACATACCGTAAGATAAAGCCTTATTATATTCTGTTTTTGCAATTTGTCAGTTTCTTCGGAAGAGTTTCTCCTTGCGTTTTGCCTAACATTTTCGAATTGCTCAAAAGACATATTCTCAATCAGCTCCGCAAGCTTTAAAGTCATTTCACTGCTAAATTCTCTGCACTCATTCCCTGTACAGGAATTATAGTAACGCAAAATCTGGTTTTCAGGTATTTCTTTCAAAACAAATTTTATCAACGCTTTGTTTTTTGAAAATTTAATAACATCTTCAACACTGCAATATCTAACAAGATATTTAAACCTTGAAGACTCAATCACATTGTTTCGTATAAAGTTTCTAAAGCCTTTTTGCTCCTTACTGCTGTTTCTGTCCATCAAATCATCAAAGTACTTTGTAAGTTCCTGTTCGGTTCCCTTGTCTCCAAGCATTTGAGCTGCCTCTACAAACATTATTCTTTTTGCGGACGCATCAGGTTTTTCCATTCTTGCAAAGCTGTTTAAACCCCGAAGTTCACCCGCCATAATACCGCTATCGGCAAATATAACATATTCCTCTTCATACGGAGGCTTACTGTCTATATTTTCAAGAAGCTTATTAAACGATGAAATGTTATCCATTTTATTTATTAACGTTGTAACAAGGTCATTAATCTCCTTACCGTCAAGAAACAGCGTCAGAAGATAAACAAGCTTTATAAAATAATGGGCGCTTTTGCCAATAGGTTCCCATGTTTTATTTTTCATTCTCTCTACAGAGGTTTCGGAAATCACAGTATCGGCTCTCATTGAAGAAATCGTTTTACCATTCATCTGCGGCAATATTCCATCCATAACGGGTCCTTTCAACAACTGCCATAATTGTTTTGCCTCAGATGCGTATATTCTGCTCTTTTCATCATCACCTATATGTGAACGAAGATTTTCGACCAGTTTTTTTGCTTTTTCAGGGTTTTCAATATAATTTATATAAATTACAAAATCAATCAACCTATTCAATCTTGCTCTCATCGTATCATAATTTTTGCTTTTGATTATGCTGTTATCATCAGCAATCATTTCACGAAGCTGTTTTATGGAAAATCCAAGATATTTATACTCTTTTTTTACAACAAAATCATAATACTGACGAATCAATTTTATCTTTGAACTTCTGTCCGTTACAGAATAAATTTTAAAAATTATAGTTAAATCTTTTGACGCATTTTCTAAAAATTGACTATTAAGCGCATCGATACGGGTATCATATAAATTGTCAAGCGCCCTGCGAGCTTCCTGTCTAAACTTTGTGTTTTTATATAATTTGTCAAAACTTTCATCAAGTGTATACAACGCAACAGCGGCTTCATCTGTCTTATTCCAATCATAACCATGGACTGCCGCCTGGCGAATAAATCCTAATAACGATATTATGTAATAAATATCTTTTTCGCTTTTTTTCTCGGTTTTTCGCTTCTGCGCCTTCGTATTAAATCCCGTTTCAAAAAAAGCTCCGCCAAAATATGACAATTGAGGTTTCTTGATATTCTCATTAAAATTCGCATATTTTTCACTATTTCGAAAAACATCATAGGGTTTCGCAAGCATCATACCTATTGTGTCGTTAAAATCACCGCTGCCGCGATTAAGTACATTATTCAAAGCATACAAAGCATTATTGACATGAATACTCAAAATTTTTTCGATGTCCATAATATTATATATAAGCTGGATATGTATATTATCATCAAATGTTCTTCCGAAATATCTCATTTCAAGCTGATCTTTTCTATCAATCATGTCTTTGCCGATTTTCTCCCTGTTCCCGGGATTATTCGTTATTATAGGGCGTCCATGATCTCCTCTGCGTTTGACGTTAAAATCCCTTTTCATAAGTTCTATATCAATATTTTGTTCAATATTTATTACCTTATCATTTTCAATAGTCTTTTCCAGAATTGCATCGTTACCTTTACCAAAAGAAGTAACAATTACTTTATCATTACCAATAGCAAATGCAGATTTTAAGCCTGCCGCTTTTGCAAAATGTACTTTTCTTCCCATATTTATTCCCTCCATATAAAGTATATCATATGTTATTTATTATATTATAGCATTATAGACCTTGTTTGTCAAGGATTGATAATGTCCTATTGCAAAAAAGAATTTCAAGTAAGAGAATCTTTTATTAATTTCAGAATTTTTTGAACAACCCTTTTTACATATTTTTCACGGATTTTACATTTCGTATATTTTTTTACGTACTTTTTTCCGACGCTTGCTTGCCGATTTTACATAAGGGCTGTAGAATAAGGTCAAACGAAAGAAAAGAGGAAATTAATATGAAAACAAAAATCACAAAAGTATTATCATTTATTTCGGCAGTTCTTTTGACCGTAACGTTTGCGGCAGGCTGCCAAAAATCGGAAACGTCGAAAACAAGCGGTGAGCAGCCAAAAAGCGAACAAAGCGCGCTTTCGGGAACGCTCCAAATGGCAGGAAGCACATCGATGGAAAAAATGGCAAACGCTCTTTCGGAGAGCTTTATGCAGAAAAACAGCGGAGTTACGGTAAATGCTGAATTTATAGGCTCATCTGCGGGAATAGAAGCTTTGGCTTCGGGAAGTGCGGACATAGGCAATTCGTCAAGAAGCTTAAAAGACAGCGAAAAATCCCAGGGAATTATCGAAAACATCGTTGCAATAGACGGAATCGCTGTTATTACAGATAAATCGAATACTGTTTCCGACCTTACACGTGAGCAGCTCACCGATATATATACGGGAAAAATCAAAAACTGGAGCGAGCTTGGCGGACAGTCTGCGGCTATAGTTGTTATAGGACGTGAAGCAGGTTCGGGTACAAGAGGCGCATTTGAAGAAATTCTTAAGATAGAAGACCAATGCGCATACTCAAACGAACTTGATTCAACAGGCGCTGTTTTGTCAAAGGTTGCTTCCACTCCCGGTTCAATAGGTTATGTTTCACTTGATGTTATAGATGACAGCGTAAATGTGTTTAAACTTGAAGGTGTTGAAGCTACTGCCGAAAACATTAAGGCGGGCGCATACTTCTTGCAAAGACCGTTTGTAATGGCTACAAAAGGCGAAATTTCCAAGCAAAACGATATTGTAAAAGCATGGTTCTCATACATCGATTCCGATGAGGGTCAGGCAATAATCAAAAAAGTCGGATTAATCTCCGCAAAATAAAGGTGGCTACATAATGACAACAACTGCTAAAGAAAAATCCTTTTCGATTATCGGAAACAACAAGCTGAAATCAAAAACGGAAAAATTTATGGCGGCAGTATTCACAGTATGCGGACTTGTTGCGGTAACAGCCGTTATATCGATAACATTATATATGTTTTTGAAAGGTTCGCCGTCATTTTTCAAAGTAGGCATAAAGGAAATACTTTTCTCAACCGTATGGAAACCTACCGCAAACCCTCCGAGCTTCGGAATACTTTATATAATTCTTACTTCAATTATCGGAACGGCGCTTGCCGTTCTGATAGGCGCGCCGATAGGAGTTTTGACCGCTGTTTTTCTGGCGGAGACCGCTCCGAAATCGCTTTCAAAAATCGTGCGCAGTGCGGTAGAACTTCTTGCCGGTATACCGTCCGTTATATACGGACTTTTGGGAATTATGATATTAAACCCGGCTATGTACAAGCTTGAGCTTTTGATTTTTAAAGACAGCACAACACATCAGTTTACGGGCGGTTCAAACCTTATTTCGGCGGTAATCGTCCTTGCGGTTATGATACTTCCCACGGTTATAAACATAAGCGAGGTATCGCTCCGCAGTGTTCCCGATTATCTGAAATCGGCGTCGTTAGGCTTGGGTGCGTCAAAGATACAGACAATTTTCAAGGTACAGCTTCCTGCGGCAAAATCGGGAATTATGACGGCTGTTGTCTTGGGAGTAGGCAGAGCGGTCGGCGAAGCTATGGCGATAAGCCTTGTTTCGGGAAGCAGTGTAAATCTGCCACTCCCCTTTAATTCCGTAAGATTTTTGACAACGGCCATTGTAAACGAAATGAGCTATGCCGAAGGACTTCACCGTCAGACGCTTTTCTCAATCGGACTTGTGCTTTTCGTATTTATCATCATCATAAATTCCGTAATGACAAAAATTATGAAAGGACGTGCCGACAATGACTAACTCCGTTTACGGTAAAAGAATACGTTTTTCCGACTTGTTCCTTAACGTTTTGATATACGTCTGTGCGGCAATATCCGTAGTACTTTTAATAGGAATTATCGGCTATGTTTTTTATAAAGGCATAAGAACGGTAAACTGGAAATTTTTAACAAGCGTAACAAGCGTACTCGAAGGAACGACGGGTATTGCGGGAAATATCATAAACACGCTTTACATAATAATAATTACGCTTTTGATATCCGCTCCTATCGGAATAGGAAGCGCCATATACCTAAACGAATATGCGAAATACCCCCGTCTTACACGTGCCATAGAATTTACAACGGAAACGCTTTCGGGAATACCGTCAATTATATTCGGACTTTTCGGCAGAGTGTTTTTCGGCGAAGCGTTTCACTTAAACTACAGTATTTTAACAGGCGCGCTCACGCTTTCGCTTATGGTTCTTCCGCTTATAACAAGAAACACGCAGGAGGCTTTGAAATCCGTGTCCAAAAGCTACCGCAATGCGTCCTTGGGCTTGGGCGCAACGAAATGGTATATGATACGC
>USLP01000035.1 GCA_900555525.1 uncultured Eubacteriales bacterium | reverse complement strand
AGCGCCTTACGGAGCTTTTTTGTCAGCTTTATATAACTGAGTTTGGACCTTTAGCTCAGTTGGTTAGAGCAACCGGCTCATAACCGGTTGGTCCGGGGTTCGAGTCCCTGAAGGTCCACCAAAAATCCGTACACGTTCGTGTACGGATTTTTAATTCTTCACTATTCACTCTTCACTTGAATTTTGTGTGCCGATTTTTGAAAATTAAAAAGTAATGTTGTAAGGTGAAGTACAAACTCGCAGAGGTAGATTTGAATTTATTACAGTGGCTTGCTTTAGCCCATAGGATTTGTTTATACGTTTTTAAAAGGTGTTGAAGTGGGCAAAGTTGAATTTCAGATAAATCTATGAAATTTGGTATATAAATAAATTGGAATTTGCAGAGGATATTAACTATGAAAATAATACATATTATTGGTTGCAGCGGTTCGGGAAAATCTTATTTGGCAAATGCACTTTCAAAGAAGTGTAATATTCCTCGTTTTGATTTGCATAATGTACCGGAGGATAGCAATTACAAAAAATAAAGTTTTGATACAGCTGAAAAATATGTGTTTAATTATGCCCGTTTATTTATATAAAACAGAATTGTTATACGTTTTATAAAAATAAAAACATTTTGGATAGATACGGAAATAAAGTTATACAAATATTAAGTAAAAAGAATGTAGAAGAAACAATGACAGAATTTGTAATATGGAGACTAACTGATAATGGGCGAATGTAAAATTTTTTCGGGTATAGGTAGATTTATTAAAAAAAACACAGTCATGTGCATAGCACTGCTGGCGGCGATAATAACGAGTTTTATAGTGCCGATAGACAAGCAGTACATCGGATATTTTGATTATAAAACTTTGACTTGCTTATTCTGTGTTTTAGCTGTTGTTTGTGCATTGAAGAATATAAATTTTTTCTATATGCTCGCAAGGAAAGTTGTGCAGCTGTTTAAAAATGCACGAATGAGTGTTTTGGCGTTGGTGTACATAACCTTTATAGGCTCAATGCTTATCGCAAATGATATGGCGCTGTTAACATTTTTGCCTTTGGGTTATTTTGTTTTGACAACTACAAAAAAAGAAAAATATATGGCATTTACATTTATTATGCAAAATATTGCGGCAAACCTGGGAGGAATGCTGACTCCGTTCGGAAATCCGCAAAATCTGTATTTGTATTCAAAATTCAATATACCAAACCTTGAATTTATGAGAATAATGTTGCTGCCGTTTGTGTTGTCGATATTGTTAATTACTTTGTGCTGCGTAATATTTGTAAAACCCGATTCGCTTGAATTACCCGATGGAAAGGTTGTGCTTAATCCTAAAAAGGTTCTACTGTATTTGGCATTGTTTGCTTTGTCAATCGCAATCGTTTTTCGGGGTATCCCGTATTGGATTGGTTTGATTATAATACCTCCTGTACTGTTTGCAGCGGACAGAAAAGCACTCAAAATGGTGGATTACGGACTGCTGTTTACATTTGTTTTCTTTTTTGTCTTTGCCGGTAATATGGCGAGAATTGACGCTATCAGGCATTTGTTTTCTTCATTGCTGGAAAAAAGCACACTGCTTATGAGCGTGCTCTCGTGCCAGTTTATAAGTAATGTGCCGTCGGCAATACTGTTGTCGCAGTTTACGGGTAATTATGCCGATTTGCTGGTTGGAGTTAATATCGGCGGAGTTGGAACATTAATAGCTTCGTTGGCAAGCCTGATAACTTTTCGAGAATATGTGAAAAATAACCCCGAAAGAACCGAATACTATGTAAAGATGTTTTCTGCATTTAACTTCGCATTTTTAATTATACTTGTTACTGTTATGATGTTGATTAATTAGCGTATCGGGGACAACCGTTAAATTACCTTTGCCAAAAAGCGCAAACACGCTTGCGCTTGAAGATTTTGCTTTTTTATTAGTAATAGGAAATATAAAAATTTGACATAAGTTTTGAATAAGAGGTGATATGCTTGAAAAATCTTGATAAATACAGAGGCTGTTTAATAGGCGGAGCCGCAGGCGACGCATTGGGTTATGCTGTTGAATTTTTGACAGATGAGCAAATATTCAAGAAATACGGTGAAAACGGCATAACCGAATACACTCTTGTCGATGGCACGGCTCAAATTTCCGACGATACACAGATGTCATTGTTTACGGCAAACGGTTTGCTGGCTTGTACGTCAAGGGGAATGACGGAGTCATATCTGTCTTACCTGTCGCTTGCATACAAGGATTGGTTTTTAACACAAACCTCTGAACAGTTTGGAAAAGAACCGCAGCATATTTGCTGGCTGAATAATGCCAAAGAATTAAATCACAGCAGAGAACCCGGAAGAACTTGCATAAATGCAATAATGCACGGCTGTAACGGAACTGTTGATAAGCCTATAAACAACAGTAAGGGTTGCGGCGGTGTAATGCGTGTTGCGCCGATAGGCTTGTACTTTGAAGACAAAAAAATAAAAAATTATGAGGTTGACATGATAGGTGCGGAAGCAGCTGCCTTAACGCACGGTCATGAATTGGGATACATTCCTGCGGCGGCATTGGTGCATATTATTCGTCTTGTTTCGCATGATGATATTTCACTTTTAAGTGCGGTCAGCGATTCCGTTATTGCTGTAAAAAACTTGTTTGCGTCAGCGGAACATCTTTCCGAATTTGTCGAAATAATGGAAAAAGCAATTATGCTTTCAAAAGAAAATATGAATGACCTCGACGCAATCAAGGAACTCGGTCAAGGCTGGGTTGCGGAAGAAACGCTTGCTATTTCTGTTTATTGCGCTTTGAAATACGAAAATGACTTTGAGAGGGCGTTGATTGCCGCTGTTAATCATAGTGGGGACAGTGATTCTGTGGGAGCTGTTACAGGCAATATCCTTGGAGCTTGCCTTGGTATGAGTGCAATTCCTAAAAAATATTTGAATAAGCTTGAAGCTAAAGAGGTAATTCTTGAGATTGCCGATGACCTTTTCAATGACTGTAAAAAATCAAAATGTGCTTCGTATCACGATGAAGTGTGGAACCGAAAATATATTGATAAAACATATACCCCCCGGAAGGGAAAAATTCACCTTTAAAATTACAATACTTCCATGAGAGATTTTTATTCTTCATGGAAGTATTTATATATATTTTCGGCGGTCGGCTTTGTAACAGCCTTTCGGAGTTCTTCTATACTTGCGTTTTTTATGGCGGTTATGGTTTTAAATTCCCGATAAAGCTTGAGCATAGACGTTTTGCCGACGCCCTTGATTTCGGTGAGCTGTGATTTCGAGGCGGTGAGTGTATTGCGCTTTGTGTGGAAACCTACGGCATTCTTATGTGTTGCTTCGTTTATTTTTGATACAAACACAAAAACGTCATGATTTCTTCTTAAATTCATTTCTATACTGCCGTTTGTCAAATCACGCATACGGTGCTTTTGGTTTTTGACCATTCCGAACACGGGAAAATCAAAGCCGTAAAAATCCATCGCTTGCCTTGCGGCATTGACCTGACCTTTTCCGCCGTCAACAAGTATAAGATCTGGCGGTACGGAAAAGCCGTCCTCGGCATTTTTGAGATTTTCAAAACGGCGCATCAAAACCTCGTGCATTGACGCATAATCGTCCGAGCCGTTTTGACCCTTTATTATAAAACTGCGTTTTTCCTTATTTGTAAGAACTCCGTTTTCAAAAACGGTCATAACTCCGACAGCGTTTGAGCCTGCCGTGTTTGACATATCGTAGCTTTCTATGCGTATCGGAGTTTTTTTGAGCTTAAGCTCCTCTTTGAGCATGAAAAGCACATCGTCAATCTTTGTGTTAAGGCGAAGCTTTATAGCCTCCGCCGCATTTTCCTGCGCCAAAGAAAGCAGATTTTTTGAAAACGCTCCCCTTGCGGCGGTGATTTTTATTTCTTTTTTGAAAATATCCGATACAGCCTGCGAAAGTCCCTCATAATCGGGCACATAATCCGTATTTATACCTGCCACAATTCGCTTTACCGAATCGTCTTTCGTCATATAAAACTGCTCCGTAAACGAATTTACAAGTTCTTCATCAGAAATTTCAGACGAATTTAAAAACGTGTAGCTGTTTTTGTTGTTGATAATTCCCTTGCGCACCGAAAGCACGGAAACCCCTGAAATATCGCCGTCTCGGAAAAATCCGATAACGTCTATATCGAGCTTTTTAACCGTAACGACAACGTGACGCTGTGAGAATTTTTCGATTAATTTTAAGCTGTCCCGCATCTTTGCGGCATTTTCAAAATCGAGATTTTCGCTGTAACGCTCCATTTTCTCCGTAAGGACGGGAACGAGCGGTTTTAAGTGATTATCAAGCGCTTTTATCGCAAGCTGTACATTTTCATTGTATGCTTCGTCGCTGATTTTTCCGCTGCACGGCGCCGTGCAGGCGTTTATATGGTAGTCGAGACATTCTCTTTTGTTTGCGTTTTTCAAATCATATGAGCATTTGCGGAGTTTATAAGCCTTTGATACCATATCTATAATTTCATTGACGTCCCGCCCGTTTATAAAAGGTCCGTAATATTTATTTGCGTCCTTTTTCGTTTTTCTTACCAAAGAAAGATACGGAAAACGCACGTCAAGATTTACTTTTATAAAGGGGTAGGTTTTGTCGTCCTTCAAAAGTATGTTATATTTGGGCTTGTATTTTTTTATAAGGTTGTTTTCCAATATAAGCGCATCGCTCTCGGAACGTGTTATGATATAGTCAAAATCCTTAACGTTAAGAACCATACGCATGGTTTTATAGTTGTTCGGAGTACCGATAAAATACTGCGACAAGCGGTTTTTGAGAGCCTTTGCCTTTCCAACGTAAATTACCCGGCCGTCCTCATTTTTCATGATATAGACGCCGGGTTTCTTCGGAACAAGCTTAAGCTTCTCCTTGTTATGCGGTAAGTATTTTCCGTTAGTCATTTGACGAGGAAATTGCGTGACGGGCAGACGCTATTTTTTCCATTAAAGAATCAGTCTCTCTGTAGGAATCGTTCATCTGCGTATATGCGTTGTTCATCTGAACATATGAGGAGTAAACGTTATCTCTTGCTTCCTCTGTGATTTTTTCCGCTCTTTCCAAAAGCTCGTCAAAATACGCAACAGCCTTGCGTTTGTATTCTTCGGCTCTCAGTTCGGCTTCGTTTTCTATTTCTCTTCCTCTGTCGGACGCATTTTTCTGAATTTCGGACGCATTGTTTTCGGCGTCCTTTATGATTTCATTTGCTTTTGTTTGAGCAATTCTTATAATTTCGGTCTCGTTTACCATATCGGTTACTTCCTGGCGAGCCTTTTCCTTAATATTGTCGGCTTCCTGATGAGCCTCGTTTATAATACGCTCTCTCTCTTTTTTTACCCATTGAGCTTCTTTTATTTCGCTCGGATAGTTGAGGCGGAACTGCTGGATAACGTCCCAAACCTCTTCACGGTCAACCATACATTTGGTTGACAAGGGAACTTTTGTCGCGCTTTCTACAATTTCTTCCAATTCTTCAATGAAGTTTTCCAAATCCATAATCAAAATCCTTTCTTAAATTTATTTAAAATATCTTCTTCAATCTCCGGAGGAACAAGCTCTTTTAAGTTACCCCCGTATCTTGCAATTTCCTTAACAATGCTTGACGAAAGAAACATATATTCCTTGCTTGTCGTAAGAAAAAGCGTTTCTATTTCTTCTCTTTGCGACTTATTCGCCATAGCCATCTGAAATTCATACTCAAAGTCGGAAACGGCTCTTAAACCTTTTACGATAACGTTGCTGTTGTGATGACGTGCAAAATCAACCAAAAGCCCCGAAAAGCCCTCCGCCGTAACATTTGGCAGGTTTCTCGTTGTCCTTTTTATAAATTCCACTCTTTCTTCGGTTGAAAAAGCTGCGTTTTTGGCGCTGTTTTTGAGGACGCCGACTATAACTTTGTCAAACATTTTGGAAGCTCTTGTGATAACGTCAAGATGACCGTTTGTAAGCGGGTCAAAGCTTCCGGGATAAATAGCCGTGCTCATTTTTCATACACCCCAATTTGAATTTTTATTCTTCCGTAGCGTTTTTCTTTTGTTACCTTGATTTCGTCGGGTATGTCATACGTTTCGTTGTAGTCGCTTTCCATAACGATGACAGCTCCCGTTTCAAGTAGGTTTTTTTCGCACAAAAGTGTGAGCGCCTTCGGAATAAGCTCCTTATGATACGGCGGATCCAAAAAAACAAGCGAATATTTTCTTTTTGCACCCGATATAAACGTTTTGAAATCGCAGGTGTGAATTTCGCATTTGTCATTCAGTCTGCATTTTTCCGTATTTTTCTTAACGCAAGCCGTATCAAGGTCGGAAAAGTCGCAGAATTTAAAGCCTCTCGACAGCGCTTCTATTCCCAAAGAACCGCTTCCCGCAAACAAATCAAGCACGTTTCCGTCAGAAACGGAAAACAAAATGATGTTAAAAATTGCCTGCTTCACTTTGTCCGAAGTGGGACGAATGTTTTCGCCTTCGGGGACAAACAGGAGCGTCCCCTTGTTGTTACCGCTGTTTACCTGCATAATCCGACGCCTCTTTTCCGATTATTTTATTTACATATACTTATATTTTAGCACATAATAATAAATTTGTAAAGTTTTTTTTAAATATATCTTGAAAAATTTCAAAAAAAGTGATATAATGTTAAAAAATAATAAAAAGGCAGGGCTGAATGATGATAAAAAAAAGCAAATGGGTTTTGCAGCAATCCGATAAAAAGGTTTCGGAAATGCTGGCTACCGAGCTTGAGCTTAATCCGCTCTGCGGAGCTGTTTTGTACAACAGAGGAATAAAAACGGCAGAAGAGGGACGAGAGTTTCTGCATCCGCAGGTGTCGGGTCTTCATAATCCTTTTATGCTAAAGGATATGGAGAAAGGCGTTGAAAAAATCAGGCAGGTGATCGCAAACGGAGGAAAAATCGTTGTTTACGGCGATTACGATGTTGACGGTATAACTGCTGTTTCGGCAATTTATCTCTATCTTAAATCGAAAGGAGTTTCGGTAACTTATTATATACCCTCCCGTTCCGACGAGGGCTACGGTCTTAATAAAGAGGCGGTAAACCACTTTAAGGAAATGGGAACGGAGCTCATTATAACGGCTGACTGCGGTATAACCGCAGACGACGACATCGCCTATGCGGCAGAACTCGGAATCAGCGTTGTAATAACCGACCATCACAAATGCAAGGATATTATCCCCGAAGCATATGCCGTAATTAACCCGAAAAGAGAGGACTGCACATATCCTTTCAAAGAACTTTCGGGCGTCGGCGTTGCGTTTAAGCTTATAGAAGCGCTTGAGGGGGGAGACAAAACGGGCGAGCTTTTGGAAAAATACGGCGACCTTTTGTGTCTGGGAACAATTGCGGATATTGTAAGCCTTACGGACGAAAACAGAATTTTTGTAACGTATGGGCTTGAGCTTTTGAAAGAACCTACAAATATCGGCTTAAAAGCGCTTATTACGGAAGCGGGGCTTTATAATAAAAAAATCACGTCGTCTCATGTCGGCTTTATAATTGCGCCGAGAGTAAACGCTGTCGGCAGACTCGGAAATGCGCTTGATGCGGTTAAACTCTTTACAACCTCCGATGAGGACGAGGCTGTAAAGCTTGCAAAGCTTTTGTGCGAAGAAAACAAGAGACGTCAGGAAATAGAAAAAAATATTTTAAAGGAAGCGTGTGCCATAATCGAAAAAGAAAAGCTTTACGAAACGGACAGAGTTATCGTTTTGGACAGCGAAACATGGCATCACGGCGTTATAGGTATAGTTGCTTCGAGAATCTCGGAAAAATACTCAAAACCCTGCGTGCTGATTTCATCGGCAGGCGAAGAGGCAAAAGGCTCTTGCAGAGGTATTGCGGGATTTAATATGTTCGAGGCTCTTTCGTATTGCTCCGACTGCCTTATGAAATACGGCGGTCATGAGCTTGCTGCAGGACTAACCGTGAAAAAAGAGAATATTCCCGTCTTGCGTGAAAAAATGAATCAATTTGCAAAGGAAAAATACAATTCCAAATATTTTGTCGAAGAAATTATTTATGACGGCAAAATCACAGAAAAGGATATAACGCTTGAAATGACCGACTCTTTGGAGCTTATACAACCGTGCGGAATGGGCAATACCGCTCCGCTTTTCATGATTGAAAAGGTCAAAATTTCGGGCTTGAGCTTTTTCGGAGACGGCAAGCATGTAAGAATGAGATTTCACAAAAAAGGCGTTTCGGTCTATGTTATAGGCTTCGGAGTCGGAAATACGAGCAGTGTTAAAATGCTGCGTGACGGCGACATTGTAAACGCGCTCGTTACACCTTATACGAATGATTACAGAGGCAAAAAGATGCCTGCGCTGAAGCTTAAAGATATAAAATTGGTGTAAGTCTTTAAAAAATACGTCGGAAAGGAGGCTCTTATATGGATGAACTTCAAAAGCTTACAGACACTATAAAGCAGTATAACCCGAAATCCGATTCGGAGCTGATATCCAAAGCATACTATTATGCCAAGGGCGCACACGAGCATCAGATGAGACGAAGCGGAGAACCGTATTATACTCATCCGTATAACGTTGCGCTTATCACAACGGAGCTTTACCTTGACGACCAGTCTGTCTGTGCGGCTCTTCTGCATGACGTTATAGAAGATACCGTACATGATTACAACGATATAAAAAAGGAATTCGGTCAGGAAATTGCCGATATTGTCGACGGAGTAACAAAACTCGGACGAATAGGCTTCAATTCCAAGGAAGAGGAACAGATAGAAAATCTGCGTAAAATGTTTATGGCTATGGCGAAGGATATCCGAGTTATACTCATAAAGCTTTCCGACCGTCTTCATAATATGCGAACCTTAAAAAGTATGCCCGAACGCAAACAGCTTGAAATTTCTTTGGAAACAATGGAAATATACGCTCCTATTGCACACAGGCTCGGTATATATAATTTCAAATGGGAACTTGAGGATTTATCGCTTTTTTATCTTGACCCGGTAGGCTACCATGAGATTTCGGCGGGCATTGCGCAGAAAAGG
>USLP01000034.1 GCA_900555525.1 uncultured Eubacteriales bacterium | reverse complement strand
ATTCATGTCAACGGAGGACAGAACAATAATATTTACAACAATCTTTTTGTGAATTGTGCAACCGATATATGGGCGCACGCATTTATATCGCACGGCGCAAATGATTTTTGGGGAAGACTGGACAGAGTAGGTTATAATAAGGGGATTTGGCGGCAGCGTTATCCGCTTTTGACCGATTTTAGAGATAACGATGCAACAAAAATGTTCAAAAACAATATTGTAACAAACAACATAAGCTCAAATGTTTACAGAAGCCAGAAAGGTGCGGCGAACGACGAACGTTATCCGAATGTGTATGAAAATAATGTTACTGTGTCGCCCGATATATTCAAAAATTTAGATAACCTTGACTTTACAATGGGAGATAAAAATCCGCTTTCCGATTTCATCGAAACCGATACCGATAAGATCGGAAGAAACAAAAGAACGGCGGAAGAAATTGAGAGAGGTCTTCCCGAATACTTCAAAACGGTGGAGGCTGAATAATGAAAAAAATATTTTCTTTTGTTTTTACTTTGATGTTTTTTGTCATAACAGCAAACGCATACGAAATTAATTCAGGCTTACCCGACGGGATAATGCTTACGGCAAAGCGCCTCCGACCCCGACGACGCACAAAATATCGTTATAAAATTTTCCGCATCGTCTACAGCTGTGCTTTGGATTCCTGTTGAGAAAATAAACGGCGGCATTATTGAATTATCGTATAAATTTCGCTTTAAAAATCAAGGAAGCAATATAATTCAGCTTCCGATGCTGACCGCAGACAAAACATGTCTTTTTATACCGCAGTATCACAGAAACGGACTTGCGATAAATAATAACGGCACAATGAATTATTTCGGAACGTATAACGAAGATACATGGTATACCTTTCGTTATGTTGTGGATACGGAGGCGCTGTCTTACGACGTATACGTAAACGGAAGCAAGATATGTAAAAACTATGGTTTTTCTACTGCGGTTTTATCTGAAACGGACGGAATAAAATTACAAATTTCCGCAGGAACGGTTTATATTGATGACATAACCGTAACAAAAATCGGAGAAGGTTCAGCACGTACAATACTTTTTAATTCCGATTATAACGTTGACCATAACAATATGACCTTTGGCAGATTTCCGTATCGCTCTACAAAAAATGACGTTTTGAAAACTATGCGCATAAAAAACGGCGCTGCAGCTTCGGTAAATTCTGCAAGCGACTATATTGCTGACGGAGATAAACTGACAATATACGATAGCTTGTATAACAAAACCTATACATATACGCTGAAATTGCGAACGAAAAATATTTCAAAAAGCTTTTTTAACGTTATGAAAAACAGCATAGTTTTAAAAGAAGGTGCCAGCTTCGGATATGTGAAATCCGAACTGAAAAACGGTATTTGCTGTAATAACGGACTTATAAAAAAAGATATTTTAAATATTTACGGCATTAATACATCACGCGATTTAAGCATTTCGGAAATAAATGCGCTCGGAGCTTATGCTTACGAAAGAAACGGATTTGTTATTATACAAAAAAACAATTTCAATTTTCTGTATTCATGGCTGTTTGACCTTGCGAAGCTGTTTTAAAAAGGAGGCGGAACAATGAAAAAAATTATAAGTATTGTTTTAACCGTTCTGCTGACTTTTTCGATAATTTCCGTATGCGCGGAGGAAGAAATTACATTTTATATTTCACCGTATGGCAGTGATTATAACGACGGAACATATGACAAGCCTTTTCATACGCTTTACCGTGCAAGGCAGGCCGTAAGATGGCAGAAAGAACGCGGCGCCGTATCGGCAGGCGGTTTTAATATTGTATTAAACAGCGGAAGATATTTCTTGGATTCGGCGCTTTATCTTGATTCCAAAGACAGCGGAATTAATTTTACGGGAGAAGACGGCGCTGTTATAACAGGAGCGTTATCATTTGATAAAAACAAATTTCAAACCCTATCGGAAGATGATACGAATTATTCACGCATAAAATCCGATTTAAGAGATAAAATTAAGTGGGTATCATTGGATAAGTCAGATCAGCTTGACGAACCGAATGAAGTTAATGATATGCACTTGGAAATTTCCGATTACATTGTTTCGAAAGACAATATAAGACTTAAAAGCGCCCGTTACCCAAATGATACCATGCTTAGGGTTGATAACGTATATAAAAGCGGGAGCCAAAATGACACAGAATTTATAATCGGATATACGGACGAAAACATTTCTTCATGGTTAAAACCCAATGAGGTATACTTGGAGGGTTTTGGTGATGTTTTGTGGAAATATCAAAAAATCCGCATAGGCTCAATAGATACGGTAAACAAAAAAATCACCTCAGGAGGAACAAAATTGTATTCAGGAATACAAATAGACGCCGATATTTGGTTTTCAAATGTTTTGGAGGAACTCGACAGCGAAGATGAACAGTATATAGACAGAAATCAAAAAAGGCTTTATTTCTATTCGGATGAAAATACCGAAAATATCAGCATTTCTGTAAGTAAACAGCCTTTTTTGAAAATCTTCAATACAAAAAATATTTCTTTTTCAAATATTACCTTTGAAAACACTTGTTCATCTGCGGTAATTATAAACGGCGGAAGCGAAATTTCGTTTGATAATTGTACCTTTTATAATATTTGCGGTACTGCTTTAAATATCAGAAAAAGCTATAAATGCGGAATAAAAAACAGTAATATAGCAAGTATAGGAAGCGGAGGAATACGTTTTTCCGACTGCGGCAAGAAATATGATTTGCGAAAATCATATAATTTCGTTACAAATAATGAAATATGCGATTTTTCTTGGAATATTCCTACATATTCACCTGCGGTTTGGGTTGACGGAATCGGAGATACGATTTCACATAATACGATTCATGAATCGCTTCATGCAGGTATTATCTTTTACGGCAACGATAACGAAATTTCTTATAATGAGATTTATAATGTACTCACAGAAACAGAGGATGCAGGCGCAATCTACACTTACGGCGACGGAAGTTCAAGGGGAAACGTTATAGAAAACAATTTTATACACCACCTCGGAAACGGAAAAAAAGGTTTTTTAAATACGGGACTTTTCGGTGTGTATTTCGATAATTTCAACGGCGGACAAATAGTCAGAAATAACATTTTCTATGATATGCCCTGCGCAATTCATATTAACAGCGGAGGTGATAATACGATAGAAAACAATGTTTTTTCAGAAGTGGATATTCCGATATTTGCCCATTCCTATGATTCACATCCGTCAACCGATATGTGGAACGGATATTTGAAACTTTATAAAGATGAAACCGTATGGTTGGCTCGCTATCCCGAACTTGCGGATATACCCGATCCTACAGAACCGATAAAAACTTACAGGGGAAATGTTATAAAAAATAATATTTTTTCACTTTCGGGCAGTATTGGCACGGATTTTATCGGACTTTCCGGAAGCACGCTTATAAATAACACGCAGACAGATGATGAAATATTTACGGATAAAAGCAATTTTGATTTTTCGTTTTTGTTAAGCTTTTCAAATTTTAATCCTATAGATATTTCAAGCTGTGGAATTATTCAGTAAAAAAAATAAAATATATAAAAAAATTAGGAGGTTAATTTCATGATTAACAGAAAACTTTTTTCAATCATTACAGCTTTCTTGGTTTTGGCATCTTGT
Organism: uncultured Eubacteriales bacterium; assembly: GCA_900555525.1. Lineage (GTDB taxonomy): Bacteria > Bacillota > Clostridia > UMGS1840 > UMGS1840 > UMGS1840. The sequence continues at coordinate 5,407 of USLP01000034.1, read as the reverse complement.
TTCACTTTCACTGCATTTGCCGATACGAAGGATACTTCGGTAAATGAAATTACACCCGTAGCTGTCTGGGATATGTCAAATATCGGACCATTCAGCTCAAATACGCAATATATCTATGATACAAACGGTGAAAATGCCCTAAATGCTTATTTTGGCGTAACACAAAGTAAATCCAATAATTGCGTTTATTCCTTTGACACAATTTCCGACTTGGGAAAAGAATATTTTTTCATTGACGGCGGAAAAAATGAAGAAATTTTAAATACTCTTGACGGAGCTTTTACTTTCAGCACGTGGATAAAGCTTGACGAGCGCTTTAAAGATTACTGTGGAAACGGCACAGCAATTTTCTGGGTTGCCAACGGACAAAACGAAAATTATCCGATTCAGCTTTCGCTCAATCAAAGTAAAGATGAAAACGATAATTTTAAAGGCGGCAAGTTGATTTTGAGAAGACGCTTTGACACGAGCGAGTTATATGCCGAAATCGGAACGTTAATACCGCTCAACGAATGGACAAATATCATTCTTTCATATGATCCGTCATCATCGTCAAATTTGCCTCAAATTCTAATAAACGGAAATGTTGTTTCTGTCAGTCAAAGCGGTTCCGTTCCTGCGCCTGAAGGCAATGCGAAAGCACATACGTCCGATAATGATACATTTGAAATGGGACGTACTTTTCATAATGCCTATCAGTTTTTAAAAGGCTGTACACTTAGTAAGACGGGAATTTACAGCGGTTGTATAACAGAAGGGGCGGCTATCGAAACCTTTAACACCGAGAAGCCTTCCTTTGAAGACGCCTATGACGTCAAATTTTACGATATAGGCGGCGCTCTTATAACAAACCTGAACACTGTAAAAGAATGTGAAAATACAGTGAAAATTGATTTTTCAGGCGCAGATAAGGCAACGGTTACACCTGAAAATGTGTACATGGTTGATAAATCAACCAATTTGTATGTTCCTTATAATGCTTCATGGGAAAATGATACATATGCAATATCCGGTTTTACATTATCGGACGGAATAAACTATGAGCTTATCATAAAGGATATAAAGAATGCAAGCGGAGAATTTATAAAAGAAGGTGAATTTAAGCTGCCCTTTATATGCAGTGAGACTTCTTCGCTCATTTCGTTAGCAAGGTATGAATCTCCCGAAATTTCCGAAGGCTGGACTCCTCAATGGGGCGGATATACAACATACGTTGCGGATGTGCTTCCTAATTCAACGTATCCTAAAATGCAGCTTGATGTTGTTTCCGCAAGAGAAAAATATAACGAAAATGTTTTGAATTCATATTATACATATACCGGAAACTGGACATATTTCCACATTGATTCGCCCGAACTTGCGGCACAGCTTGACAGCGCCGTAACATACGAAATTTATGTTAAAATTGATGGGTTTAGTGATGACAGAAGTTATCATCCGTTTTTATCAGTTCCGGGTATTCAAATGATTTTTGCTTTTAACGACGGCTCTTTATATATGGATAGATCATATGACAGTGGAAGTTTACGCTATAAAGCACAAGGGATAAATCTTGAGGCAGGTAAGTTTTATCATATAATTTGCACGTACGAATTTTCCGACAAGATTGTACAACCTGTATTTTACGTAAACGGTGTAAGATATGAAACAGCAGCCACAACTGACGGCACAGCAGCCGCACAAGGCAGTCCGAAAAAAGCAGCGGCTGCAGATGATGTCAAGCTTACAATCATGAATGACGGAGGAAACCAATTTACAAAATCACCTTGCACATGGGCAATGTCAAGCTTTTATAAAGGTGTTGCGGATAGTTACGACGCATATAAAATGTACGAAACCGCAAAAGCAAAATTTGAAACGTACAGCGTTGAGTTTAAAGATGAAAATAATGCAGTAATAACCGCCGACAGCATCGCAAGCGCAAATAAAGCAAAAGCGAGCGTAACGGTTACATCAAAGAAAACAGCGCCTACGGTTATAATGGCGGTTTATAATAACGGCAAATTAAAAGATGTAAAAACAGGTACGCTTACCTCGGAAAGTAAAGACGCATATGTTTGGGAAACAGAATTCGCAAGCATTGAGTCGGGAGATACGCTTAAGGTAATGTGCTGGGACAGCTTGGGAAATATGGTTCCAATTCTGTCATCGGACGATACTTTAACAAAATAATACAAAAATTTATTGCAAGAGGCGAAATGCCTCTTGCAATAATAAAAAATATGTGATACAATAACATAAAGGCGCGCATTAACAAATATAGTACCTATGTGATTTCTTTTTGGTTTTACCTTTAAGAAACGCACACGGATAAAAAATCTCTTATCATTTCTTTCTCTGCAAAAAGAGATTTTTATTACCGATTGTGCCGATGCAGGGCGGCGGAATGGAGATTTTTATGTATAAGCTCATAATAATCGATGATGAAGAAGAAATCAGAAACGGACTCAGATTTTTTGTCGAAACCTCACAGAAAGACTATGAAATCGTCGGAGAATTTGACGACGGCAACGAGGCAATCGAATTTCTCAACGAAAATGAAGTAGACCTCGTTATAACCGATATAAAAATGAATAATGTTTCGGGTATCGATATAATGAAATTCATTTATGAAACAAAGCTTTCGGCAAAGGTTATCATAATAAGCGGATATAAGAAATTCGATTACTCTATGGCGGCTATCGAATATCGCGCAAGATTTTATATAACAAAACCGACGCAGTATGACGAGCTTATGACTGTGTTTGAAACTGTTACAAACGAAATAGCAAAAAAGAAAGAAGAAAAACAAAAAAATGAGATTATACATAAGCAATTCCAATATTTTAAAAATGAATTTTTGAAATCGGTATTCTTAAGAAATATAAACGAAGATGAATTTTCACAGAAGCTTGAAATTGTCGGGGAAAGCGGAGACGTTAAAAACTGCCGTTTTGTTGTTATCGGCATGGGAATCGCATCTTACGAAGACTGGTGTATGCAAAATCTAAAGGATGGCACAAGCCACGGCGGCGAAAATATAATATCCCATGTTTGTGATTTTTTCAGGGATTATATGATAGACGCTTGCTGTGTTAATCTTGTGCGAGGAAAATTTAAATTTGTGGTTTATACAAGCACATATAAAACGGCGGCGGAATTTATGGATTTTGTCGACACGAAAATAAAAGAGCTTAACGCTTATTTGAAGCTGTATGCTGATGTTGAGCCTAAATTTCACATCTCGGCAGGATATGAAAGTATTGAAGATTTTTATCATAACATTCCTGTCGATCTGCTTCCTTTTGAATATGAGAGCTTTAATGAAGATGAATACAAGATTGCGCAGATAGAAAAATATATTATGGATAACCTTACAAAGGATATATCCTTACAGCAGGCGGCAGACCATTTTCATTACAATATGAATTATTTCAGCGGTTATTTCAAACAGCAGATGGGTGAAAATTTTTCATCATATGTTATAAATATGAAAATGAACATGGCTAAAAATCTGCTTCGCAATACGAATAAAAAATTAAGCGAAATATCAGCCAATATCGGTTACGGCGAATTATCGTATTTTTTGAAGGTATTTAAGAAAAATGTGGGAGAATCCCCAATGGAGTACAGACGGCGACATGAAAATAAATAAGAAAAAAGCGTATTTGAAATTTTTTAAACGATTTCGTTTTAAAAGCATACTTTTTAAGAATTTTATATTTTATACGGTTATCGTTATGATACCCATTTTATTCTTTGCCGTATTTTACTATAACGATATGAAGAATACCACTTATGATGAAATTAACAGCGCAAGTATAAATAATCTTAACAGTATGTGCGACACGACCGACGCAATAATCTTTGAAATGCAGCAGTTTGTAAACAAAACGGCGTCTGACGATTCCACAAAAATATTTATGATTTCAAAAAATTCGGATTTTAATAATCAAAAGCTTTGGGAAAAGCTCAAACAGAACAATCTGCGTTTTAAAAGCATATACGGCTATATCGATTCAATATATATTTATTCCGAAACTACCGACGGAATAATCTGCAACAACGACTATATGAAAACCGACAGCTTAAATGACCGCTCGTGGCTTACACAATATCAAAATGCGTCTGATGATAATATGCAGACATTCATACGAAACAAAAATAATTATTATCCGACTGTTATCACGATTTTAAAGCCCGTTATGTTTTCGGGCAGATTTGTCGGTGCGGTTGCGGTAAATATAGACATACGACAGCTTACAACTTTAAAAAGCTTTGAAAAAAACTCTGATGGGTCATATAATTTGCTTATTTCCGGCAACGGGAAAATATTTTACAGCAAAAATCAAAACCTTATAAACCAAACCACCTCCGAATTGTCCGCCGCTGATATTTTAAAAACAAAAAATCCGATAAACGTAAAGGCTGACAATAAGGATTATATATTTTTCAGCCAAAAATCGCAAAAAAGCGATATGTATTATGCGCTTCTTCATCCGATTTCCGATTACAAAGAAAAAAATGCGGACACGATAAAAAAAGCATTTTTGTTTGCTGTAACAGTATTTATATGCGGTATACTTGCCGCGGTGGGAATGACGTATTATTCCATACGTCCCATAAATAATATTATCGATTTTATAGATAGCACAAATTTTGAAGAATCATTGGGAGCGGCGAATTCAAAAGACGAGCTTAATTATATAATTGAATACGCAAGAGAGCTTATGAGAGCGAAAAATGAAGCGGATAATAAGCTTTCCAATAATACGCTCAATTTGAAAAAAGCATATAATCTTGCTTTGCAATCTCAAATAAATCCGCATTTTCTTTCCAACACTCTTGAAACAATAAATTGGAAATCAATACAATTAAATGGCGGAAATAACGATGTTTCAAAGATGATTGGCAAGCTTGGAAAAATTTATAATTATCTTCTTAAATCAAACGAATATCTTGTTACAATAAAGGAGGAGCTTACATATACGGAGCTCTATGCTGAAATTCTTTCTTACAGATATAAGAACAGATTTGAGATCAACTGGAACATAGATGAGGAGATTTTAGAACATAAAATAATAAAGCTTTCCCTGCAGCCTATTTTGGAAAATGCCGTTTATCACGGCGTAAAGCCTGTTAAAAGGAGGGGGAAGATTATATTTGAGGGCGGTTTTTCGGGTGATGATATTTACTTTAAAATAACCGATAATGGCGCAGGAATACCACATGACCGTCTTATTAAAATAAGAGAAGATTTAAATAACGCATTTGATATTTTTGACGAACATATAGGGATTACCAATGTAAACCAGCGAATAAAAATGGTATATAAAGACAAATACGGAATAACAATAGACAGCGAAGAGGGAAAAGGTACGTGCGTTACCGTATTAATTCCGAAAGAAATGTAGAAAAGACCGCCCGC
>USLP01000033.1 GCA_900555525.1 uncultured Eubacteriales bacterium | reverse complement strand
CCATGCCGTCTTCATCGCCCGGAAGCTCGTATGCGTTAAGCGTATTTCCTACAGCCCATTTCCATAGACCGTATTTGCTGTTGGAATCGCCTTGCGAAGTGTAGTCAACAGGTTTTATTCTGTTTTCGGAAACCTTTTCATAATGCGTTCCCTCAAGACCGAACGTAAGCAAATTATATAAATCCTTGCCCTTTTCGGTATGCATAAGTTCCAAAACCTTTATTGCTCTCTGCGGATTTTTACACGTTCTTCCAAGCGCCGTCATTGTTGCGGGAACGCTGTTTTTAATATAGCTTTTGTCGCCCAAACCAAACACTCTGGTATCAAAGCCTTTTTGCATACTTTCTATTTTTTCGGAAGTTTTGTTAAAATATCCATGCGCCCACAGTATATAGCCTTTTTCCGCTTCGTCTGCTCCGTCCATATTTTCAGATAAAATATCGTTTCTTATATAGCCTTTTTTGTACCAGTCTTCCGCTACGTCATACCATAACTTTTTATACGGCGATGTTCCGTCATAGAATACTTTTAGTGTATCGGGATCTATCCAGAAATTTGAGACGGTTGTGGAATCATATACCTTATCCGCAATTGCGTCAAAGCTTCCCAAACCTAAACCTACGCCTTTCCCTATTTTTCCCGCTTGTTTCATGTTTTCCAAATATTCGGCTATGGTGTCATAAAATGCCTGACCTTTTGAAAAATCGTTTCTGAACTCCATATACGCTTTTTGAACTTTATCTATATCTATATACTGCTCATGTTCTTTTCTGATATGTAATCCCAATGGCGTTGTTGACATAACCTGATAATTCGGTATTGCATAAATTTTGTCATCTACTGTCGTAAGCTTAAAAAGCCAATCGGGGAGTTCTTTCTTTATATCAGGGGCATTTTCGTCAATTAAATCGTTTAAGGGAAGATACGCCCCCTTTTCAACCTCGCCCAAAAAGCTGGGAACTGCATAGCCAGACCATGCGATATCAATCTGCTCCGATGCGGCAGACATAAGCTGCCATTTCTCACCGTAAGCGCTGCCTTCGATAATTTCAAATTCAACTTCCGTATTCGGAAGCTTTTCGGCAAGCTGTTTGTTAAATTCTGCCCAAACCATGTCTGCATCTTTCTGTTTTCCCGGTCCTATCATTACCCATTTTAGCTTTTCGCTCTTGCTCGCGTCGTCTGTTTTTTGTTTTCCGCAGCCTGCGAATGCCGTTACTGCCAACGCTGTACCAAGTACAACACAAATTGTTTTTTTCATTTTCATAATTTTTTTCCTCCCAAGTTTATTTATTATTTAAATTTTATACAAATTAACCTTTTACCGCACCGACGGTAAGTCCTTTTGAAAAGTATTTCTGGAAAAACGGAAATACCACAAGCATCGGTCCCGCCGCTACAATACACATTGCGAATTTTACCGTTTCTGTAGGAACCGACGCTTTAACAGAAATATTCGGTGCGTTTTCCATTGTGCTTTTTACAAATTCCGCTTCATTTAAAATTCTTTGAAGCATATACTGAAGACTGTAAATGCTCGTATCCCTTACATATATAAGCGAGGTTTGCCAGTCGTTCCATTTGCCCAGCAAAACAAGCAATGAAACCGTTGCCAAAACAGGTTTGGAAAGCGGTATAATAATTTGAAAAAATGTTCTCCATTCGCTGCAGCCGTCTATTTTCGCCGCTTCGGAAAGCTCCTGCGGCAAGCCCTGGAAAAAGCTTCTTATAAGTATAACGTGCCATGCGCTTGCCAAAGACGGGAAAATATAAATCCATATCGTATTTCCCAAATGAAGATACTGTGTGTTTAAAATATAGGTCGGTATAAGTCCGCCCGAAAACAGCATCGTAAAATAGACGTACATCATTATTCCGTTTCTGTATTTAAAGGTACGCTTTGAAAGAGGATATGCTAAAAGCGCCATAACAAGAACGCTTAAAAATGTTCCCAAAACAGAATAAAATATTGTAGTTTTATATGCGTCAATAAGCTGTGTCGGATTTTTAAATATGTAGCTGTATGCAAGCGTGTCAAATTCTGACGGAATAAGCTTGTAACCCTCTCTTATAAGCACATCCTCGCTTGTAAACGATATTGACAGTATCATTAAAAGCGGTAATATAAATGTTAGTGAAAACAATACGAAGAATACTTTTATCGCTATGTTTCCTATTGTATGATTTTTTCTTTTCATTGTTAGCTCTCCTTTTTGTTTTCATTAAAACATTGCGTTGTCGGGTTCTATTTTTTTAACAATGTAATTTGTAATAACAACAAGCACAAAACCGACAGCCGACTGAAACAGACCGACTGCTCCCGATATTCCCATATCGCCGCCGCGAAGTCCTCGGTATAGGTAAGTATCGACAACATCGGTAACAGGATAAAGCGTACCTATATCTCTCGGTATCTGATAAAACAATCCGAAATCGCCTCTGAATATGTTGCCTACCTTCATAATTCCCAAAATTGTTATTATCGGAATTAACGCAGGAATTGAAACCGTCCATGTTCTTTGAAGCTTATTCGCCCCGTCTATTTCCGCCGCTTCAAAAAGTTCTTTTGAGATGCCCATAAGAGCCGCATAATATGTTATACTGTCCATTCCGACATTTTTCCATATGTTAAAGCCCGTTAAAATAAACGGCCAGTATTTTGTTTCGGAATACCACGAAACGCCGTTACCGCAAAAAAAGCGAATCACCTGATTGAAAACACCGTAATTCGGATTTAGAAGTATATATGCTATATATCCGACGATAACCCAAGATAAAAAGTTCGGCAAAATTATCGCAGTTTGAAAAGTTTTTAAAAGGTAACGTTCCGTTATTTCATAAAGCATAAGCGCCACGATTACCGAGGCGAGTATGCCCAGGACAATAAAAACCGCATTATAGCCTATTGTATTTATCGTAATGCGCGCCGCATCCTGCGATTTAAAGAAAAATTCAAAATTTTTAAAACCTATCCATTTGCTGCCCAAAATTCCGTCAACATAGTTGTATTTTTTAAATGCTATTATAACTCCGAACATCGGAATATAACAAAAAATAAAAAAGTAAATTAATCCCGGCAGAGTCAGAGCCAGAAGTTCAAAATTTGAAAAATTAAATTTTTTCTTTTGTTTTTTCATGATTAACATATCCTTTTTGTCATAATATTTCTTTCTGATATAATTATAACATTTGTTGAATTTTCTTTCAATAGTAATATTTTCACCTTGACAATAAAAATTTCAGTAGGTTTCCTATAAATCATCGGCAAAGATTTTATATAATTTGTAAAAAATAAATAAAAATACCAAATATCGCTTTATACATAAATTAAACTGAAAATTCACTTGACAATATAAAAATTTAATTGTACTATAAAAACAGATAAAATATACCGGTAAAATGAAAATATTATTATTGCACAAAAATATTTTAGCTGTTATAATGTAATTGGAGGAAGTATAATATGAATAACAAGCTTATAATGAAATATCCGTCTTCATGGTATGGTGAAATGTGGAGAGAGGCGCTGTTTGTCGGAAACGGAAAAATCGGCGGACTTGTTTACGGCGGAGTACATCATGAAATTATAACTGTAAATCACACCGATTTATGGTGGAATTACGATAATTCACAAAAACTTCCAAACGTGTATGACGCTATACCTAAAATGAGGAAATTGATAGACGAAAAAAAATATAACGATGCACAATGGGTTTTGGCGGACGCTCTCAAAGAAAAAGGATACAAAGAAAGCGACCCCGGTACCCCCTTAAGTGTGTGTGATATTGATATTGTAACTCATATGAAAAATCCATTTAAAAATTATTGCAGGACGCTTGATTTGGAATCAGGTGAAGCCGAAGTTTCATGGTATGAAGAAAATGAATTTTATAAAAGAGATTTCTTTATTTCGCGCGCAAACGATACCGTATTTTGTAAAATAACAAGTTCCGACTTATACTGCGGTGAATTTTCGCTAAAAGTTCACGAGCTACAGACAATCGGAAATCTAACGCCGCCAAAAAATCAAACTACAATCTTTGAAAACGAATTTATTTCATACGGTGCGCAAAAAGATGACGGTACATATTTCGGAGCAGTTTTGAAGATTAAGCACAACGGAAAATCCGAAATAAAGGACGGTAAAATAAATATAAATGCACAATGTATTGAACTTGTACTAAAAACCTTTGTAAATGAAAAAGAACCTCAATTTTCAAAATTAAAAAAAGAACTTTCTTACGACTTTTCTTACGATGCCGAGCTGAAAAAGCACAAAAAAATCCACAGCGCTATTTTTAATGCGACTGAATTTTCAATAAACGACAGTTCCGAAAATCACTCGAACGAAGAACTGTTATTGGACGCATACAGCGGTGAAGCAAGTGATGAACTTATTGAAAAAATGTGGAAATACGGTAGATATCTGCTTATAAGCGCATCACGCAAGGGTGAGAATCCGTGCGACCTTTACGGACTTTGGTCAGGTCATTATAATACGCCATGGGTGTGGAATATGTTTAACGTAAATATTGAAATGATATATTGGCAGGCGTTAAGCGGAAATATGCCCGAATTGTTATTGTGCGTATTTGACTATATAGACAAGCAAACAGACGATTATCGTGAAAATGCAAAAAAGTTATTTAATTGCAGAGGGATAAATATTTGTTCTGTTACCACACCCGTTACGGGTCTGCACAAGCTTCTTTATCCGCATATTTTAAACTGGATCGGTGGTGCAGGCTGGATTGCGCAGCATTATTATGATTATTATTTATGTACACGTGATGAAAAATTTCTAAGAAACAGAGCTTTACCGTTTATGTATGAAGCCATGCTTTTTTATGAGGATTACTTATTTGAAGATGAAAACGGTTTCTATGTAATTTCACCGTCGGAATCGCCTGAAAATGCGCCGTCAAATCTTGTGAAAGAAGCAAATAACCCGTATATGCAGGTTGTCAAAAATTCCACAATGGATTTTGCCATTTTAAAAGAACTGCTTACAAATATAATTGAAGGCGGTGAGCTTACGGGAATGTATTCCGAAAAGCTTGACGCTTGGAAAAATATGCTCAAAAAAATTCCGCCGTACATGATTAACGCGGACGGAGCCGTTTCGGAATGGATGTCTCCCGATTTAAAGGATAATTATGAACACAGGCATGAATCGCACTTGTACCCTGTTTTTCCAGGTACGGAAGTTACAAGAACCGACAACGCAAAACTGTACAAGGCTTTTGAAAAGGCTGTTGAAAAAAGAAAAGCATTTGGTTTAAAAGATCAGTCGGGCTGGTCATTAACATTCATGGCAAACGTATACGCCAGAATGGGTAAGGGTGATGACGCAATAAATGTTCTTGATATGCTTTTGCGTTCCAATGTTATGAATAACCTTACAACTGTACATAATGATTGGCGCAGAATGAGAATAGCAACCTGCGGCGAGCAGGAATCTCCGGTTCAGATTGACGCAAATATGGGCTTTACATCAGCAATAAACGAAATGCTTGTTTTTTCAACACGAAAAGCAATTTATCTTTTTAACGCTCTTCCGAAAAAGTGGGAATCGGGAAAAGCAGGCGCATTTTTGACAAGAACAGGGACGCTCGTAACACTTTCTTGGAATACAAAAAAAGCAGAGGTACAATTTGTGCAAAAAGCCGCTTGCATGGAATTTGAAGCGATTTTGCCTGTTGATTTTGCCTTTGAAGACGGAAGGTCAAAAATAAAGGTAAACTTAAGTAAAAACGAAAAAATAAAATTCACATTAAAGAGGAAATAAAAATGACAAAAAATGAAATATTTGAAAAGCTTGAAAATATGAAAACACAGAATTTGAAAAGAATTAAAAAGCTTTCAAAAAAAGCAGCTTTGACTGATTACAGAATTTATGCAAAAAAAGTCGGAGATATTGAAATTTGGACCGACGCATTTCAAACAGCAATCAATGAGAATGAGATTTTGTTTATACCAAAACGAAATGCGCCATACTATATTGATAAAACCGTAACAATACCGTCCGATAGACATATCGAAGCGGAGGACGGAGCAATTATAAAACAAGCGGAAGGCGTTACGGTCTTGATGCTTAAGAATGAAAATACTGTTGACGGTACGCATTTTCCGATAAAAAACCAAAAAAAGGACTGTAACATATCCATAAACGGCGGTCGCTGGGAGGAATCTTACACAAAACGAATGGGATACAGAAAAAGCGGAAAATACGATGAAGATGAAACTCATTTTTTTGGGGTTTCAACATTCATGCTTTTCAATAATGTCTCCGATTTGACGCTTACAAATATGACATTTGCGCATACGGCGGGATTTAGCGTGCAGGTCGGTGAACTTGAAAATGCAGTATTTGAAAATATCACATTTCACGAATGTTATGCGGACGGACTGCATATAAACGGCAATACAAAAAACATATTGATACGCAATATTAAGGGACAGGTCGGCGATGACTTGGTTGCACTTAATATGTATGACTGGCAAAATTCATCTGTTAACTTCGGCCCCGGAGAAAATATTCTTTGCGAAAACATTGAACTGTCCGAAAACAGTAGTTATACTGCTATGAGGATTGAACCCGGGATGTATTATTTTGATAACGGTGAAGCTGTTGACTGCGCACTGAAAAACGCATTGATAAGAAATATTAAGGGCGTTAAAACCTTTAAAATGTATTTTCAGACCTTTCCATACATTATTGGTGAAGAACCTGAAAAAGGCGGTGCAGGAAGCATTGACAATGTGTATTTTGAAAATATCGATATTGACCTTGACTCACCTGAGGATAAATTCCCCGAATACTTAAATTCCGACCCTGTAAGGGGCAATTTTGCCGCATTCGAAATAGGTTCAAAAGTTGGCAAAATAAGCTTTTCAAATATAAATATAACGCTTCACAAGGACAAATTTCCGATGAGTTATTTTCTTACGGTAGGTCCGAAATCAATACCGAATGTGTATGAAAATACGACTTACGAAATATTTGACCCATATATTTCGAGCTGTATTGAGGAGCTTCATTTAGAAAAGGTTTTGTTAAACGGTCAAACGGATTGGCAAAAGTGTTTCGGCATAAAAGAAATAGAATTTTTTGATATAAACCACGACAGCAACTCAACCGCAAACGGTAAGATCAAAAAAATTATATATGATTAGGAGAAGGGCTTCAAATATAAAAAAGCGCTCATTCTAATTTATAAACGAAAACCCCAATACCACTATTCCGAGAAGTACAAGAATTATCCCTGTAGCTCTGTTGAGCGTTTTTGCACTTGCTTTATTTGCAATTTTTGCGGCAATTCTCGCAAAAACAAATGTAAACAATACGCAAAGTATAAACGGCAAAAATTCAGGTTTTCCTTTGATTGCAAAATGTGAAACAGAACCTGTAAGTGCTGTGAAAGTCATTATAAATACGCTTGTTCCGACCGCTGTTTTAAGTTCAAATCCCATTACGCTTGTAAGCAGCAGAAGCATCATCATGCCGCCGCCCGCTCCGACAAATCCGCATATGAATCCAACCACCGAACCGCATATTATCGATTTTATGATTTTGGATTTTTCCGACAACGCCGTCATATCTTCCTTTGTTGTCATTACGGGCTTTACGATAAACTTTATTCCCAGAAGGAGCGTCATAAAAACCGAAAAGTTTCCCATTGTTGCTGACGGAACAATGCTTGAAACATAACTGCCGACTACCGTAAACAACAAAACCGCCAGCATCATCACAAAACCGTTTTTTATATCGAGATTTTTATTTTTTCCGTAGGTATATGCGGATACGGCACTCGCAAGAACATCTGAAGCCAGGGCAATTCCGACTGCCATATACGGTTCAATATTCAAAAAAGTTATAAGCACAGGTGTTATAACAGCCGCCGCGCTCATTCCTGCAAAACCTGTTCCCAAACCTGCACCCATTCCTGCAAAAAAGCATACCAAAATTTCAACCATATATTTCATTATAATACTCCTGTTCTAATATTTTTTTACGCTTCTTATATGGCGAAAGGTTTCTTTTTCACCTTTTTCCGAAAGCATTAAAAGCCAGCTTTCTATTAAATCAGATGTTTCGGGGTGTATAAAGCGGTTTTTCTTTCCGCGTCTGAAATATTCTATCGGATGAGTTTCGGTATAATTTTCGCCTTGATAAATCTTACTCGCCGCAACTCTGTCGCAAAACATTTCCTTTACGAAAACAATTGGCATTTTCACAGGCATCACCCTTTTCTCCTTTGGGTTATAATCGGTCCAATATTCAAAATGATGTCTGTTTTTGCCCTTATGATGAAGCCATGCGGCGGAATAACCCTTGACTTCCCTTTCCTTTTCGTTCGGACTTCTTATTTTCGCATAATATCTGATGCCCGACATAAACTCACACGGGGAATATTTCGATAAATCGTGTAAAATTCCCCTATGCGGTATGCCTGCCTTGAAGCTGTGATATATAACCGTGTAGCGATGCTTTGTAATCGTACAAAGATGCCCGAAAAATCTTTCAAAAAAATTCATTTTTACCCCTTTTGCAAATACGGGAACAAGTTACCCAAAACCTGTTCCCGTAATTTTTATCTTACTCGCCTTGCAGTATAGTAATTACTGCTGTAATATCCTGCCGAATTAAGATTTGAAATTTTTATAACGTCGCCTGTATGCGTCGAATGAATAAAGTTACCGTCTGAAATATAAATACCAACGTGATTTATATCTCCGCCCGGAGCGAAAAATACCAAATCTCCCATTCTTAACTGATCCTTGGGAACATACGTTCCTTCGTTTACCTGCGTGTATGTCGATTAAAATTCTATTGCCGTCAATTTCAAATGCACCGTTGATTTTTCGTTGTAAACCGTCTGAAATCCACACAATATCCATACCCAAGCCTTTGGCAAACTTACTTAAACCTATTATTGCGGTCTGTTGGTATGCATCAAGGTCACTCCAATTTGTCTTGTTTCCGTTTTTAGTGGCAACCTCACCTTTAGTTGAATTGGTAAAATCAATAACAGAGTCATCAATCGTGCCGTCAACAAACGGCGAATCGGTGTGTTTTGATTTTAGGTAATTTAATATTATTTGTTGCGAGTAACTGCTTTCAGTGACAGGCGAAGATTGAGCCATTCCTTCTGTATCACTTTTTTTGATAAGAAATGTGATTAAAAAATCTAAAGCCGGCTTACTGTTTTT
>USLP01000032.1 GCA_900555525.1 uncultured Eubacteriales bacterium | reverse complement strand
CGTGCGGACGAGCTTGCATCGGCAATGGAATCACGGTGCTACAACGGAAGCGAAAACAGAACAAAAATGAAAGAACCCAAAATGAAAAAACGTGACTATACGGCAATAGTTATTTTTTTACTCGGAGCCGCGGCTGGGTTTTTTACGCGTTTTATTTGGCAGGGAATGTAAAGTGAGAAATATTTTAATAGAAATGAGCTATGACGGCACGAACTATCATGGCTTTCAAACGCAGAAAAATGCGAATACAATACAGGAAACAATCGAAAAAGCGTTTTTTCGCCTTACGGGAGAAAAGACGATAATATACGGATGCGGACGTACGGACGCAGGCGTTCACGCTATGAAATACTTTTTTAATTTCAAAACAAATTCACGTATTCCTGCCGATAAATTTCCGTTTGCGATAAGTCCGTATCTTCCCGATGATATAATTTTCAAAAACGGATACGACGTTTCGGAGGACTTTCACGCAAGATACAATATAAAAGAAAAAACATATGTATACAAGATTTTAAACGATAACAGACCTGACCCGTTTTTGCGTAATTACGCATATTTTTATCCGCAGCAGCTTAATTTGGAGGCAATGAAAAATGCCGCCGAAAAAATAGTGGGCAAAAAGGATTTTCGTTGCTTTATGGCGTCGGGCGGTCAGGTTAAAACAACAGTGCGTACTGTGAAATCGCTTGAAATAAAAAAGAACGGAAAGCTGTTGGAAATATACGTTTCGGCAGACGGTTTTTTATATAATATGGTTCGCATAATAACGGGAACTTTAATCGGCGTCGGAATAGGTAAACTCACACCGAATGACATAGAAAAAGCAATAGAAAGCAAAAAAAGAGAAGAGCTTGGGATAACAGTTCCGCCGACAGGACTTTTTATGTATGATATAAAATATTAGGAGGTACGCTTCGTGGCAGAAAAAAGAATATTGCGCCATTCGGCTCAAACAGAAAAAAAAGAGAAGAAAAACGGACGTTTTGCAAAATTTTTAAAAGCGCTTTTGGGCATTGCTATACTAACGGCAGTAATTTTCGGCGGCGCATATTTATATAAAACCTACGCACCGCAGAATAATGACGAAAACGGCGGAAATGACGTTTACTATATGCCTGCGCAGACAGTGGAAACGGTAGCATTTAAAAATTCTTTTGTCATTAATACGATAGACGGTATAAGAATTACAAACAAAAAGGGCGAGGATATAAATGACGACGTTGTAAATGCCGTATCGCCGTATGTAAAAGGTATGAAAACCCCGAAAATGCATTCCAACGGAAAAACCGTTCTCATATTTGATACAGCAGGAAAAAGCGCCGTGCTTTTCAATGAAGCCGGTATTATACAAACATACAGTTTTTCGGGCGACATCATAAGCGGAAGAATGAATGAACAGGGACGGTTTGTTTTTGTCGTTCAGGACAACGGCTCAAAAGCGGCTGTTAAAGTATATTCGGAAGCGGGAGCGGAGCTTTTTACATGGTTTTCGGGCAAGGGTTATGTTACGGACGCAATGCTTAATAACTCCAAAAACAGGCTTGCTGTTGTAACAAATGAGTCAATCGAAGGAGAAATAACATCAAAAATATTGATTTTTACACTTGATAATCCCGAACCGATAATCGGTAAAACAATAGGAAATACGCTTTGTTCTTCTGTTTCGTATTATAAGGATTCGGTTTTTGCGGTATGCGACGACGGACTGTATTTTATGGATAAAGACGGTAATTTGAATAATATTTACGGCTTTTCGGGCAAAAAGATGAAGCACTTCAAAACGTTTACAAACGGAAATGCACTTCTTCTGTCGGAGAGCGCCGCAAAAGAAAAATATGACGCAGTTGTAATAAACACGAACGGAAAAAAGATTTCCGAATTTACGGTTGATTCATTTTTGAAAATTTCCGATATCGGAAAAAATAATTTTCTTATAATAAAACGTAAAGGTGTAATGAGCGTCAGCAAAAAAGGAAAGATAAAAGATGAAATTCCGTGCGAATTTGAGGTTAAGGACGCAAAATATTTCGGCGGAAAGACGGCTGTTGTTTCGCAGGATAAGATTATTTTTGAATAAGGAGAAACAAGTATTATGGCAGATATAATTTTTGTGATAATAGTTTTAGCAGGGCTTCTTTTGGGACGGCATATGGGATTTCTGCGCGGACTTATTAATCTTGTGTGCGTTGTTATATCTTCGTTCGGAGGATATATACTGTATCCGTATTTTACGGCCTTTCTCATAAAAACTCCGCTTTTTGATACGGTTAATAAGCCTGTTTACGATTACATAACAAAAAATTATTTGAACGGCACGCCTGTGGAAACTCTTAATACAATGCTTTTAAAATATAACGTTTCCACAATAGAGGAAATGTTTGCAAAAATGTCCGAAGGTGTAACAACGGTAATAATTAATCTGATTAGCATACTTGTGATTTTTCTTGCGCTCAGATTTTTGCTTACGGCTGTGAAAGGTATCGCAAGACTTGTTTCAAAACTGCCCGTTATTTCGGGACTTGATAAAACCTTAGGCATGGTTTTGGGACTTGTTACTGCGCTTACGGTGATGTATCTTTTTGTTGCCGTTATGATGGTTCCTCCATGCAATACCTCCGAGCTTTCACGTGCAATGTGTGAAAATATAGATAATTCGCTTATAGTAAAAAAGGTTATGGACTATAATATATTCGTAAACTACGAAAGCTTGTCGGAACTTGGTAAAACGTTTAATTAGGAGCATGATATGGATATACAGGAAAAGATACTTGATTTAAGAAAAAAGCTTAAATATTACAGCGATAAATATTATAATGATGACTCTCCCGAAATCGATGATTTTGAATATGACAGAATGATGCGTGAGCTTGAAACGCTCGAAAACGAAAATCCGCAGTTTAAAACAGCGGATTCACCGACCGTAAAGGTAGGCGGCAGCGCATCGGAGCTTTTTGCTCCCGTTACACACAGAGTACCGCTTTTGAGTCTTGAGGACGCATTTTCGTATGAGGAGCTTGAGGAATTTTCAAAGCGTGTAAAAAGTGCGGGAATAACCGACCCCGAATATGTTGTAGAACTGAAAATTGACGGGCTTTCCGTTTCGCTTGAATATGAAAACGGTATATTTAAACGAGGAGCAACAAGAGGAAACGGTATTGTCGGTGAAGATGTAACGCAAAATTTAATGCAGATTAAGGATATACCGCATAAGCTGAAAACAGACGTGCCGTATCTATGTGTGCGCGGTGAGGTGTATATGCCGAAAACGGCTTTTGCGGCGCTTAATGAAGCGTGCGAGGTTATGGGCAAAAAAACTTTTGCAAATCCGAGAAATGCCGCCGCAGGTTCATTAAGGCAAAAGGACTCCGAAATAACGGCGCAAAGGAATTTAAGTATTTTTGTATTTAATTTGCAGGCGTGCGAGGGCAAAAGCTTTTCATCTCACACAGAATCGCTTGATTTTATAAAAAACGCAGGACTTCCCGTAAGTATTTATTATAATACTTTTAAAACGATAAAAGAAGCATACGACGAAATATGCCGTCTCGGTGAAATGCGAGAGAACTTGCCGTTTGATATAGACGGCGCAGTTATAAAGGTAAATGATTTTTCCGAACGTGAACAGCTCGGCGAAACAACGAAGTTTCCAAAATGGGCGATTGCATATAAATATCCTGCCGAAATAAAGGAAACAAAGTTACTCGATATTATTATCCAAGTAGGCAGAACGGGAGTTTTAACTCCTGCGGCAGTTTTGGAACCCGTCAGACTTGCGGGTACAACCGTTTCACGTGCCACACTTCACAATTATGATAATATAATGGATAAGGATATTCGAATCGGCGATACGGTTTTGGTGCGTAAGGCAGGCGACATAATTCCCGAAATCACAGAAAGCATAAAGGAAAAACGTGACGGTAGCGAGCGGATTTTTAAGATGCCCGAATTTTGCCCCGAATGCGGTTCGCCCGTGGAACGTGAGGAGGGCGAGGCGGCATACCGCTGTACAAGCGTTGAATGCGGTGCACAGATACTACGCAACCTTACGCATTTTGCTTCAAAGGAAGCGATGGATATAGACGGCTTGGGACCGAGGATAGTAAAGCTTCTTTTGAAAAACGGACTTATAAAAACCGTTTCCGATATATATAAGCTTAAGGCTGACGATGTGGCACAGCTTGAACGAATGGGAGAAAAATCGGCGCAAAATCTTATAAATTCTATCGAAAAGTCAAAAACGTCCGGCTTGGACTGCGTGATTTTTGCGCTCGGTATACGTCAAATAGGAAAAAAAGCGGCACGTATTTTGGCACAGCATTTTAAAACGATTGATAATTTGATGAATGCACAGCTTTCGGATTTTACCGATATTTTTGAAATCGGCGAAATTTCGGGAAAAAGCGTAATAGAATTTTTCCAAAAAGAACAAAACAGACATACCGTGGCACAGCTTAAAGAACTTGGAGTTGTAACGGAATATACCGATACGGGCGTTTCGGACAGATTTTCGGGTCTTATCTTTGTTCTAACAGGTACGCTCCCTACCTATACAAGGAGCGAAGCGCAGAAAATAATCGAGGACAACGGCGGAAAGGTTTCGTCCTCCGTTTCCAAAAAAACAAGCTATGTTTTGGCAGGCGAGGACGCGGGCAGTAAGCTTGATAAAGCTAATAAGCTTGGCATTTCGGTTATAGATGAGGAAGAATTTGATAATATGTTAATATAAGTGAGGAAAAGTCTTTAGAAAATCGCCCATAGCACCGCTCACAAAAAACAACACTATGAACAATTTTCTTTCAGACTTAGGTTTTGTGTTTTATACCACAGAAAGGATTGGTTATAAATATGAAGATTTTAAATGAAAATTTTAAGCTTGAAAAGGATGTTATGGAAAACGGTGAGTTTTACGTTTATACGTGTGAAGAAACATCATATTCCTATTTGGAATTTGCGTCTTTTCCGAATGCGGAAAAAGTGCTTTGTTCCTACAGAAATCATATGTGGTTCGGTGCGGGGAAATGCGTTTCCAAAATGGGCGATGTGCCTTACGAAACACAGTTTATCTGCATATTAAATAAGGATAAAACTTACAGTGTGCTGTATGCGCTTTGTGAAGAACCTATGCGCTTTTCGTTTTACGGCATAGAGGGTGATAGGCTCGGAATTTGTGCCGATACGGGAGATACAACAACGAAATCCACAGGCAAGGTTTGCGTGTATACCGCAACGGGTACGGACGTTTACGAGCTCTTGGACAGCGCTCCCGAAAGCATTGCCGAACGGCTTAAAACATGCCGTGTGCGTGAGGAGAAAAAAATGCCCGAATTTGCCGAATATTTCGGCTGGTGTACATGGGATTCATTCTATGAAAAAGTAACGGCGGACGATGTGAAAAAAGGTCTTGAAAGTTTCAAAAAGGGTGGCTTTGTGCCGAGATTTCTTCTTTTGGACGACGGCTGGCAGACTGTCAACGATACGCTTGAATCAAGAGGTGAGCATAAGCTTTCTTCGTTTTCGCCGAACGAAAAATTCAATCATGATTTATCCGAAATAACGAGCATAGCCAAAGATGAATACGGTGTAAAATATTTTTATGTTTGGCACGCTCTTATGGGATATTGGGGCGGTACAGATCCCGAATCGAAAGAAATGGCAAAGTATAAACCGAAATTAAAAAAACTCACATTTTCCGAAAGTTCAAAAAAAGTGCATCCCGATGTTCCCGAATTTATGTGCGGTGTTGTGTCGAGTGATAAGCTTTTCGATTATTACTGCGACTATCACAGACTTTTGTCAAATTCGGGAGTGGACGGCGTTAAGGTTGACGTACAGTTTAATGCCGAGGCGGCAGGAGAGGAAGACGGCGGTCGTGTCAGAATGGCGAGAAAATACCGTGAAGCGCTTGAAGCGTCCGTTAATCTTAATTTCGGCGGCGGCTTAATCAACTGCATGCCGGGTTCAAATGACCTTACATATCATACGAAAGCGTCTAATGTAACACGTACCTCGGACGATTTTTATCCGCTTGATGATGCGAGCCATGGACGTCATATTTATAACAATGCCGTGAACAGTCTTTGGATTGGCGGTTTTTCCGTATGTGATTGGGATATGTTCCAAACAAAGCATAAGTTCGGTGAATTCCATGCTGTTTCGCGTGCCGTAAGCGGAAGTCCCATATATGTTTCCGATAAGGTGGACGAGCATGATTTTGGTATTATAAAGAAACTCACAACCTCGGACGGAAAGCTTTTGATGGCAGAAAAAACAGCACGTCCTTGTCTTGACAGTCTGTTTATTTCCGATGATTTTTGTGATGTATACAAAATTTTTAACTATAATAAATACGTCGGTGTGATTGCGTGCTTTAATTTAACAGATAAAAAAGAAGTGTTCACGAAATCCGTTAAACCGAGCGATATAGATGAATTTTGCGAGGGCAGGTATGCGGTTTATTCATATAAAAACGGCATATGCCATGCGCTTGAAGCAGCGGAAGAAGTAAGCGTTTCGCTTTCGGGCTTGGAATTTGACGTTTTCACGGTTGCTCCCATAATATGCGGTAAAGCCGTAATCGGACTTTCGGATAAATACAACAGCGGCGGCGCAGTTTTAATGGCGGAAAACAGAGGCGACGACTTATATGTTATATTTACAGGCGGCGGAGAAGGCTCCGTATATTCCGAAAACAAACCGAAACGGATAATGGCGGACGGAAAAGAAATTGCATTTTCATATAATGATAATCTCATAAAATTCGACTTTGAAAGTGCAGATGAGACCGAAATATACATTTTGTACTAAAAACCTGCATAAATTTCTATGCGTTTTTTATGGGTAAATGTACAGAATATATAAAAAATATTTGAATTGCAAATAAATCATTGACAATTTTCTCATTATGAGGTAAAATATATAAGTAAAATTCAACCACAAATTTATAAAGGTAGGTATGACACAATGAAATTAAGAAAACTTTTATGCTTGGTAACAGCAGCGGTTTTAGCAATGGGTATCGCAGGATGCGGACAGAAAAACACGGATACAACAGATAATAACGCTTCGGAAAGCGACGTTATCAAAGTTGGAATGGAATGCGCTTATGCTCCTTTTAACTGGACACAGTCCGACGATTCAAACGGCGCTGTAAAAATCAACGGTTCGTCCGACTACGCAGGCGGCTACGACGTTCAGATTGCGAAAAAAATCGCAGACAGCATGGGCAAAAAGCTTGAAATTGTAAAAACAGACTGGGAAGGACTTCTTCCTGCACTCACATCGGGCAAAATAGACCTCATTATTGCAGGTATGTCCGCTACAAAAGAACGTAAAGAATCTATTGACTTTTCCGATAACTACTATACTTCCGATTTGGTAGTTGTTGTTAAGAAAGACGGACCTTACGCAAACGCAAAGACAATTAATGACTTTAAGGGTGCAAAACTCACAGGTCAGCTCAATACATTCCATTATACGGTTTTGGATCAGATGGAAGGCATCGCTAAACAGACAGCCTTGGAAGATTTCCCTACAATGACGGTTGCTCTTTCTTCGGGTAAAATCGACGGCTACATTTCCGAAAGACCCGGCGCTTTGTCCGCAGTTGCAACAAACCCCGACCTTTCTTTTGTAGAGTTTGGTGATGAAGGCAACTTCACATACGATAAAGACGAGGTTTCTATCGCAGTTGGTGTTGATAAGAAGAACAGCGATTTGACAGCAAAGGTAAATGAAGCTTTGGCAGGAATTTCCGAAGACGAGCGTCAGCAGATTATGAAGGACGCAATAGCAAATCAGCCTTCGGCGGAGTAAGAATATGGAAAGAACTTTTTGGCAATGGGTTATTCTTATAATTGAAAAATATTGGGTTAAGTTCGCACAGGGTGCGGGCTTAACTCTTTATATTGCTCTCATAGGAACGCTTGTCGGCTCGGCAATCGGTCTTATTATCGGCGTTGTAAGAACTATCCCGATAAGAAAAACAGATAATATTTTCAAAAAAATTATTTTTAAAATAATCAACTTTATTTTAGCGGCATATATTGAAATTTTCCGCGGTACGCCTATGATTGTACAGGCTATGGTTATCTATTACGGACTTATGGAGGGCTTTCAGATTGACCTTTCACCGCTTAATGCAGCGCTTTTTATCGTGTCGATTAATACGGGCGCATATATGTCTGAAATCGTCCGCGGCGGTATAGATTCAATAGATAAGGGGCAGTATGAAGCCGCTTCGGCAATCGGCATGACGCATTGGCAGACAATGTTCCATGTTATCATACCGCAGACAATACGTAATATTCTGCCCGCAACGAGCAACGAATTTGTAATTAATATTAAAGATACTTCCGTACTTAACGTTATAGCCGTTTCCGAATTATTCTATGTTTCAAAGGATATAAAGGGTGCGCTTTTCAGAACATTTGAAGTTTTCTTTATTACTTGTGTAATATATTTTATTATGACGTTTACGATTACAAGACTGCTTCGCTATGTTGAACGCAAGCTTGACGGTTCGTCAACATATATTGTGCATCATTCATCAACGATGCCCGATGAAAGCTTTACGGCACAAAGGAGGACGGAAGATGAGTAATATTGTTGAAGTTAAAAACTTAAAAAAATCTTTTGGTACTCATGAAGTGTTAAAGGGCGTTGATTTCAGCGTTAATTCGGGTGATGTAACGTGCATTTTGGGAGCGTCGGGTTCAGGTAAATCTACGCTTCTGCGCTGTATTAACCTTTTGGAAACGCCTACTTCGGGCGAAATAATTTATAACGGCGAAAATATTATGAATACAAAAAATATTCATAAATACAGAGCAAAGGTTGGTATGGTTTTCCAAAGCTTTAACCTTTTTGATAATATGACCGTTCTCAAAAACTGTATGATTGGTTTGCAGACGGTTTTGAAGGTTCCGAAAGAGGAAGCGCGCACAACCGCACTTTACTTTTTGCGGAAAGTAGGCATGGCGCCGTATATTAACGCACGTCCGAAACAGCTTTCGGGCGGTCAGAAGCAAAGAGTTGCAATTGCACGCGCACTTGCGATGAAACCTGATATCATTCTCTTTGATGAGCCTACATCAGCGCTTGACCCCGAACTTGTCGGCGAGGTTTTGAACGTTATGAAAAAACTTGCGGACGAAGGCATGACAATGCTTGTTGTAACGCATGAAATGGGCTTTGCGAGAGAGGGTGCGGATAAA
>USLP01000031.1 GCA_900555525.1 uncultured Eubacteriales bacterium | reverse complement strand
AAAGCGCCGCAAAAATGCCGTCTTTTTGTCGAAAGCCGTCGAATATGAGCTTCATGAGCTTATGATGCCGAACGCTAAATTTGAAGTCCGCTTGGAAAAATGCGATGATTTCACGAAATACGGCGCGGAAAAAGCGGAATTTTTGTTCAGTGCAAATTTGGGAATGGAGCCTGCGCCGCTTTGTAAAATAGCGTCGGGCGGTGAAATTTCCAGAGTGAATCTTGCGATGAAGTCAATACTTAATAATATAGACCCTGCCTGCGCATTTGTTTTTGACGAAATAGACGTGGGAATTTCGGGCAGAGCGGCGCAAAAGGTTGCCGAAAAAATGTACGGTATCTCTTCAAAAAATCAAGTGCTTTGCGTAACGCATTTGCCGCAGATTGCCGCTATTGCGGATAATCACCTCCTTATTTCAAAAAATGAGGACAAGGGCGAGACCGTAACCGAGGTAAGAGAAATAAAGGATAATGAACGAGTAAAGGAAATTGCAAGAATTATCGGAGGAGTGAGCGTAACGGAGCTTACGCTTAAAAATGCCGAGGAAACGCTCCGCCTTGCACAGAATTTTAAAGAGGAAAAGTAAAAGCATGGAAGTAAAAGGAACAGTCAGTGAGGTTTATAAAAATCAAACTGCACGAATACTTATAAAAAGAGCGTCCGCCTGCGGCGGCAATTGCCATAATTGCTTAAACACCTGCGGAAGCGAATCGGAGATATTTGCCCGTTTTTCGGGAGAACTCAAAAAGGGCGACAGCGTAGTTATCAATACGCAGTCCAACAGAGTGCTTCTTTTGAGTTTAGCTGTTTTTATTGCACCGCTTTTGGCTATCGTTCTTTTATATAAATTTGTTTTCGGTTTTACCGCAAACGATACCGTAAGCGCAGTTATTGCGTTTTTCGGCGGTGCGGCGGTATTTCTGATTTTTGTTTTGATTTTCAGAAGGCTTAAAATGCCAACGTGTGAAAAGCTTGAAAAAAGTGAACCAAAGAGGGAGGATTAGAAATGAACTTTGTATCGGAAAATTTAGACGTGAATGAAAAAGGACACCTTACAATAGGCGGTATTGATACTGTTGAGCTTAAAAATAAATACGGTACACCGCTGTATGTAATCGATGAAAATTTGGTTAGAGAAAATATCAGAAAATACAAAACTGCTCTCGAAAAATATTATGACGGGAACGGCATGGTGCTTTATGCCTCGAAAGCGTTTTCGTGCAAATATATACTTAAGGTTGCAATGAGCGAAGGCGCGGGGCTTGACGTCGTATCGGGCGGAGAGCTTTATACGGCGCTTGCCGCAGATTTTCCCGCAGATAAAATTTATTTCCACGGAAATAATAAAACGGCTGATGAAATAACGCTGGCAATAAAAAACAACGTAGGAAGAATTGTTGTCGATAATATTTCCGAGCTGAAAAAAATAAATGAAATCGCCGAAAAAGAGGGCAAATGCCAAGATGTAATGTTTCGCATAAAACCCGGAGTGGACGCACATACGCATGATTTTATACGTACGGGTCAGATAGATTCAAAGTTCGGATTTGCTCTTTCAACGGGCGAGGCTATGGAAGCAATAAAAGAAACGCTGAAATATGAAAATGTCAAGTATGTCGGTGTTCATTGCCATATCGGCTCGCAGATATTTGAGCTTGAGCCGTTTTGTGAGTCGGCACGGATAATGATGAAATTTATAAAAGATATTTCAGAAGTTACGGGTCTAACTACAAAAGAGCTTAATTTGGGCGGCGGATTTGGTATAAAATATATCGATTCCGATGACCCGGTGCCGTACGGCTCATTTATAGAAAGCGTTTCAAAAACCGTTAAAGAATGTGCGAAAGAGTATAATTTGGAGATTCCCGAAATACTTATGGAGCCGGGAAGATCGCTTGTGGGACCTGCGGGAATAACGCTCTATACGGTAGGCGCAATTAAGGAAATTCCCGATGTGAGAACATATTTGAGCGTTGACGGCGGAATGGGAGATAATCCTCGCTACATTCTGTACGGTTCAAAATATTCTGCGGTAATCGCAAATAAGGCAGATAAGCCGTTTGACACAACATACACCGTCGCAGGAAAATGCTGTGAATCGGGCGACTTGCTCATGGAAAACGCAATGCTCCAAAAGGCGCAGGAGGGTGATACTCTTGCCGTTTTGGCTACGGGCGCCTACAACTATTCCATGGCGTCCAACTATAACAGAATACCTCGTCCGCCCGTTGTTGCTGTAAAAGACGGTGAGGATAAGCTCATCGTAAAAAGAGAAACATATGACGACCTTATCAAAAACGATTTATAAAATCTGAAAATAGTAAAACATATACGTATATTTGGAAATTGACTTTTATTCATGCTCGGTTTATAATAAAAAACCGAGGTGAATAAATTGAATATACTAAATGAAAAATTCAAATGTACAAAATCAAAATGCTTTGTAATCATACTTTTGGGCTGGCTTTCGTATGTGCTTTCGTATCTTGGACGAGTGAATTACGGAGCGTGTATACTCGAAATAGTGAACCAAACGGGAATTGCACGAGGTACGGCAGGGCTTGTTTCGGTGATTTCAATGATAATGCTTTTGACCTTGGGCAGATTTTCCGTAATTTGCGCTATCGCTATGTTTACGCTTAACAGTATGCTCATGACAGCGTCTTTAACGCTTTATCAGTCGCTTTATCCGATTCGTATGTTCCGTGGCTTTAACACAGCGTTTATCGTGGGTATACTTAATTTTTGCTTTCACGGCGGCGGATTTATAGGCGCAGTGTCGGAAGCGTTTGGTTGGAACTGCGTTTTCGGCTTGCTTTTGGCGGTTGCTTTGATTTCGGCGGCAAACTTGGCTATAGGAGGCATGAGAAATGTCAAGAACAGTATTTGAAAGTAAGCATTTTATGATAACGCATACTGTTGAAACAAGAGGAAAAATCACAAAGCTTCGGGAATTATTCGCATTTTTATAAAAAGTTTATGAAATACAGAAAAATTTCACCGACAAAATATTATGCAAAAAAGGAGTAAAAGAGATGAGAAGCGAAGAATATTATTTAGAAAGAGGCTTTAAATCGGCACAGGAGCATTATGAGAAAATCGGCTATGAAGATACAGGGTATCTTTCGCCCGAACTTTCAAGCTCCGACACCTATCCCGATTATATAGCCGAGGAGGTAAAAAGATGCGTAAAAGAAGTGCAGGCGCACCAAAATCATGATACGGTAACGTTTGCGTTTATGACGGATATACATTTTGCGCTTTCGTATAATCATAATGTGCGCCTCGAAAGAACGCTTAACGCATACAAAGAAATCGCAAAACGGGCGCATATCGATAAGCTGATTTTAGGCGGCGATTACACAAACGAGGGGTGTAATGAATATAAATCCGATTGCTTTCGGGAACTGCGTGCGAAATTTAGCGGTATCGAATATTTCCCGATAAACGGAAATCATGATGACGGCTCGATTTGGGATAAGGCTTATATAAAGGCGGAAAAATCCACAAATCATTTAACACACCCCGAGCTTTACCGATTGTTTTACAATCATATAAAAGCCTTGGGAGCGCATACGGACAAAAGCGAAAGTCCGCTCTATTACTACATAGATGATACGGCGGGAAAAATGCGTTATATCTGCCTTGATATATGCGATGTGCCGTATGTATTTGATGAAAACGGCAAGCTTTTATATTATCCTCAATGGCTTTTCGCAATGTCGCAGGCACAGCTTGACTGGCTTACGCATGAGGCTCTTAATTTCACGGAGGAGGGGTGGCAGACAGTTATATTTACGCACAGCGCATTGCTCCCCGAAAGCACGGAGGTTAAGGAAATAGATAAAAACGTTAAAATCTTAAACGAAGTAATTTCAGCATATAAAAATAAAGAAAAAATTTGCAAAGAGGCTAACGAAGGCGACTTCAAGGTCAAGGTTGATGCAGATTTTTCAAAGGGAATACACGCCGATTTGGTCGGACTTTTTGTAGGTGATTATCATGCGGACAGGGTAGAGCGTGATAAAGACGGCACACCTTACATTTTGACGGCAAACGCAGTAATGTATCACGGCGGAAATTCCGACGCACCCCTTCGGATTGACGGCACAAAATCTGAAATCCTTTTTGATATCGCAACAATTGACAAAAAGGAAAGAACAATTTATGTTACTCGTGTGGGTGCGGGAGAGGACAGAGTTATTAAGTATTAAAAAAATTTAATATATATATAAGGAGAAAAACAAATGAATTACTACATTGCACAAAACGGTAATGACAAAAACAAAGGAACAGAAAACGAGCCTTTTTTAACGCTTGAAAAAGCGAAAAACACGGCAAAAGCGGGCGATACGGTCTATATTATGGGCGGACGCTATCATTTTAGCGATACCGTGCGGTTTTATAAGGAAAATTCTGGCGTAACGTATCGCGCATATAATGACGAACCCATTTATTTTGACGGCGGCGTTGTTATAAACCCCGATGATGTGAAAAAGGTTACGGACAAAGCTGTACTAAACAGAATTATTGAGGAAAGCGGAAAAGAAAATTTATACTCAATCGACCTTTCAGGGTATATTTCGGGAGAGCTTTTTCCGTACGGCGAAAAGGGCTTCAGGCGTCCGATTATGCCGTCGGGCAACGAGCTTTTTATAAACGGAAAAGCGTATAGCGCCGCAAGCTATCCCAAGGACAAATATATAAAATTAAGCAAAGTAATCGATGAGGGAAGTATTCCGAGAAAAGACGATTTTTCCATGAGGGGCGGCATAATCGGTTATTCGTCCGACAGAATTGAAAAGTGGCAGACAGCAGACAGCGCATATCTTATGGGATTTTTCTCCAACGGCTTTGCGGACGATACCATAAAGATTAAGGAGATTAACGCAGAAGAAAAAAGCATTTCGCTTAAAGGTCCGCATCTTTTCGGAATGAGCGGCGATATGCAGGAAACAAGATGGAAAATCGTAAATTTGCTTGAGGAAATATCGCAAAAGGGCGAGTATTTTATTGATGTAAATTCGAAAACGCTTTACTTTTATCCCGACTGCGATATAAAAAGCGCGCTTATTCAGGTCAGCTGTTTAGGTTCGCCGATACTTTCATTTTTGGACGCGTCTAACATAACCTTTTCGGGAATTACGTTTGAAAATTCACGCTCGACGGGCGTATATATCGAACGTGGAGAGAAAATTACAATTCAAAATTCCATTTTCAGAAATTTGGGAACGGTCGGCGTTCAGATAGGCATGGGCTCGAATGACCATAATTACGGAACATGGAACGAAACGGGCGAGGGAATAACCTTCTCGGACGGTAAAGACCATATGGAAGAAACGTCCGAAATTATAGGTAATTTTGCAAATCATATATATGATAAAGCCGCCTTTGACGGACACGGCGGAAAAAATCATCTTATTTCGGGCTGTGAGGTTTATAATACGGGCGCAGGCGGTATGTACATGGGCGGCGGAAACCGCAAAAATCTTATCCCTGCGGGAAATAAAGTGTATAATACGCATTTCCATAATCTTAACCGTACAATAAAAACATATGCTCCCGCGGTTTATATCTGGGGCGTCGGAAATATAATAAGCCATTGCGAAATGAACGATTTGAGCGGAACGGCTGTTCTTATAAACGGCAATGACCACTTAATAGAATATAACAGAATACATGACGTGTTAAAAGAGGTTTCCGACGGCGGCGCAATTTACTTGGGCAGAGATATGAGCGAGGTCGGCAACAAAATAAAATATAATTTCATCTATGATATAAAAAATCCGCACAGCTACGATATGTACGGCTATACGGCAATTTATCTTGACGACGGCGCAATATATAATGAAGTATACGGAAATTATTTCTACGATATTGTTCAAAGAGGACCGTTTTTCTTCTCGCTTGTGCATTGGAACTGCGGCGGCTGTACATCAGTCGCGAATAATATCGCAATCGACTGTTATCCGGGTTTTGACCCAAATTCGTATGATAATTCATACAAAAGAATGCACGAGGACGAACTTGCGCAAATGCGCGTGCATACAACGGATATAAACGATTTAAGCGGTGTTGACGTTACAAGTGAAATATGGAAAGAGCATTATCCGTATCTTTATAAAACGTATACGGAAAATTACAATCCCGGTACGGTTCAGTACAACAACTTTGTTGCGTGCGGACAGTATCAGAATTTTAAGGACGAAAATCCGTCTCATCTTAATTTTAATTTCAGAGAGGATTCCTATATGCTCCAAAAATTCTCCTCAACCGTAACCGACCCCGTAAGAGGTATATACGGCGAAACCGTAGAATTTGAAAACGTCCCCTTTGACGAAATCGGACTTATAAAGGATTAAACGAATAAACGAAACAGGCAGGGAAATCAATCCCTGCCACAGACACTAACAAACCCACCAGAGCATGGTGGGTTTGTTAGTTGTCTGAAGGCGCCTAAGCGCCCTTTTGCTATATGTATTTTTCAATAAAGTCCACGATAACTTTCGGGTCCTCAAGCGAATGAGGGTGATGTCCGCATTCGGGCTTTACATAAACCTCAAACGGTACGTTTGATTTTTTATATTTTTTTGCCAAAAGCTCGCCGTTTTCAGGGTAGGGAACTACCGTATCGCTTCCGCCCGCAACGAGAATTACGGGAATGCCTGTTTCTATAAGCTCGTCTGCACGATCCAAGGGATTTTTCTTGAAATCCTTTACCGTTTCTTCCGTAAGTCCGTATATTTCAAGACATTCTTTCCAGTTTATTGGAGAGCCTTCGCCTTTTCCCAGACCGCCCGGCCAGCTTTTTATATCCAAAACAGGTGCGTCAAGATATAAAACGCCAATATCATCGGGATATTTGAGCGTATAGTTTACGCTGTACAGTCCGCCTCTTGAAAATCCGAAAATCGCCGCCTTGGAATTAAGCTCGTACTTTTTTATAACGAAATCATGAAAATCCTTCATCATGTTAATTGCCGTATCACAGCCATACATATCGGACAGGTGATAATACGCAATATGCCAGCCTTTTTTCAAAAGAGCTTGGTCGGCATAATCAAACGCTCCCAAAAATTCAGCACGCCATACCCAGTTACCGTTGGGATTTTCGGGGACTATTACGGTAGCTTCCTTGCCTTTATAATCAAATTTATCCGTAGTTGAATTCATTGCTTTAGCCCTCACTATAAATTTTTGTATATTTCTATATATTCTTTAGCGCTTACCGCCCAGCTGAAATCGGTATGCATAGCGTTTTTGCGGAGAACTTTCCAGTTTTCCTTATCACCGTAAAGCGCAAGTCCGCGTTTTATAGCGTCAAACATATCCCAAGCGTTGTAAGACTGGAACGTTATGCCGTTGCCTTCCTTTGTTTCGGGATTGTATGGGTGAACCGTTTCGCCCAAACCGCCTACAGCATGAACAATCGGAACTGTTCCGTAGCGCATGGCAATCATCTGTGCAAGACCGCACGGCTCGGATTTTGAGGGCATAAGAAACAAGTCGGAAGCCGCATAAATTTTAGACGCAAGCTCGGAGGAGAATTTTATAATTCCTCTAACCTTGTCATGACACTCGTTTTCCCAGTAACGCATCATTCCCTCATATTCGGGATAACCCGTTCCCAAAACAACAAACTGCATATCAAGCTTTACAAGCTCCCGCATAACTTCGCCTATCAAATCCATACCTTTTTGGCTCGTAAGACGTGTTACCATACCGATAAGCGGTTTTTTGCTGTCAACCTCAAGCGCCATATCTTTTTGAAATTCCTTTTTGTTGTTCGTTTTAAAGCGAATTGAGCTGTAATCGTAATTATGGTATATGTTGGGGTCGGTTTTCGGATTGAACGTTTCCGTATCGATACCGTTTACGATACCGCGAAGCTTGTATTTTCTCGGCTCCAAAATGTTGTGAAGTCCGCAGGAGAAATACGGGTCCAAAATTTCCTGCGCATAATTTTTGCTTACAGTCGTAACGATATTTGCCGATTCGATTCCCGCCTTTAGAATGTTAAGACAGCCGTCATACATAAATATACTGCGATATGTTACGTCAAGACCGAGTACGTGTCCTAAAATTAACGGGTCATACTGTCCCTGGAATTCTATGTTATGAATTGAAAGAACGGTTTTGATATTTCTGTATTCGTTTATATTTCTGTAAAATGCGTTAAGATAAAGCGGTACAAGAGCTGTGTGCCAGTCATTTGCGTTTATTATATCAGGGAAAAATCCGATATGCGGCAAAATCTCCAAAACTGCTTTTGAAAAGAATGAAAATCTTTCCGCATCGTCAAATTCGCCGTAAACGCCTGCTCTTTTGAAATACTGTTCATTGTCGATGAGATAATACGTTACACCGTCTATCTCTGCCTTGAATATTCCGCAGTATGACATTCTCCAGCCCAAGGGAACGCTTATAGACGTTACAAATTCAGCTTTTTTGCGCATTTCCTCATTTATCTGCGAATACATGGGGATAACGACGCGTGCGTCTATACCTTCCTTGCAAAGCTCTTTCGGGAGACCGCCCATAACGTCTCCCAAGCCTCCTACTTTTATAAAGGGAGCGGCTTCTGCCGCCGCATATAATACTTTCATAGTTTATTCCTTTCTGTCCGCAGGTTTTTCCGTATTTTTGCGGACTTAAAAATGTAATCAGATTTTTGTTCCTTTTGATATTACAAACGGCAGACTTTCATAGCCTGTCAAAATTTTATCACGGCTTACGGAAATATTTTTGTCGGCTATTATGTTTGTAAGCACACAGTTTTCACCTATAACGGAATTTTGCATTATAATGCAGTTTTTAAGAACACAGCCTTTTTTTACAACCGAGCCTCGGAAGAGTATGCTGTTTTCCACGATTCCGTCAATCTGACAGCCGTCCGCCACAAGACTGTTTGAAATTTTGCAGTTTTCGCCGTACATTGTCGGAACGCTGTCTTTTACCTTTGTTAAAATAGGATTATCGGAGGTGAAAAGCGCATCTCTGATTTCTTTATTGAGCAAGTCTTGATTTGCCTGATAATATTCGTTTATATCTCTTATTATTCTACAATATCCCGTAATCTTATATGCAAAAACCTTATATTCGTTAAAGCTTCTTGCGATAAAGTCCTTGTCAATATCCTCCCAGCCGAAGGTTATTCCCTTGTCGATAAGCTCCAAAAGAAGCTCTTTTTTCATAATATACGTCTTTATTATCGTGTCCTTCTCGTCCTCCGTTCCGTCCGTATGATACAAAACATCGGAAATATGACCGTTTTCCTCCGTTTTAATGCTCATTTCGCCCGGTCTGACCTTTGCGGTTCTGTAAAGACAGGTGATGTCCGCATTTTTTTCTATATGCGTTTTTAAAACGGAATTAAAATCTATGTTGCATATTATATTTGAGTCCGTAAGTATGCAATACTCCTGCAAGGAGTGTTTTATATAAGTTTTGATGCTCATAAGAG
>USLP01000030.1 GCA_900555525.1 uncultured Eubacteriales bacterium | reverse complement strand
CCGGCAGCATGAGGATACGGACTGGACGGAGAAGGAATACCTCGACGAGATTTACCGATTCACCGACGAGAAACTGCGAAGCGTTCCGAGCAAGGACGATCCGAATGCGGAGTTCGACATCGCCTTTCTGAACCGTGCGGTACTCGAAAGACACGGATACGATACTGCGACGATTACGGACAGCGATCTGCAGGAGTTGGCCGGACGGATGGGTGATTATTATTGCGAGAGCAGCAAGTTCAGCGAAGATCTGCGTACGGCCTGCGGCGATTTCGGATTGAAGCTCCGGGACACGACCAATCCGAAATAACACGACACTTCACGTATTGTCAAATCAGGCCGCAGCCCTAAAGCTGCGGTCTTTTAATTGCATATCATTATGAGCTATCAGATTATAACACGTATCACCATTACTTCGGACCTACGGGTGATGGTGCGCATGGCGGCGAACAACATCCGCCCGCTCGACTTCCGTTACGACGAGGTCGTATCCCTGACAGAAACGCTGCGCACGAAAGGCCGTCCGACGCTCGAACTGGAACTGCTGTCGCTTTTTTTCAAGGGCCTTTGGCAGGGCCGAACCCGCTATGACCGGGCTGTGGGTTACACGCTGCTGACCGACGGCATCGACAAATACGAGGCGTGGGAACGCTGCCGCGAGGACAAGGAGTACGAACGTGGCCTGCTGCTGCGCATGCGGGGCTTCCTGCACTATCGGCCCGTTCCGTGCCGCTGCCACCTCGAATATCAAAGAAGCCCTGTGCGGCGTATTTATGTCGGATACATCTCTTTTTCGCGGCAGAGGCGCCGCATCTTTCCGAGCGTCCTCGACGCGC
The DNA here is from genome assembly GCA_900555525.1 of uncultured Eubacteriales bacterium. GTDB lineage: Bacteria > Bacillota > Clostridia > UMGS1840 > UMGS1840 > UMGS1840. Next base: position 8,800 of record USLP01000030.1, on the reverse strand, counting down.
AGGCCGCGCTGTTCGCAAAGGGCTGGAATCCCGACAAGTTCCAAATCGTCGAAGAAGAAACGAACCCTAAATCCGAAATACAATGAAAACCTATCGCATCAACAAATATGCCGAGGCTTTAAAGCAGGCGGAGGAAATGGAAAAGCTTGTGCGCAGTCATCCCTGCTGTATTGTTGACACGTACATAAACGAGCCGTTCCCGAATGCGAACAATATGCCGCACAGAATGATAGACAGAAAAACGCTGATGAATTTCTTTTCGGCGGCGGACGATATTATACATATGCACAATCCCGACAGGGTTATCAAGCACGTTGACGGAGATTATGATCCGCCAAGCAAGCTTATGCCCGATAATCATTGCTACACGATGTGGTATAACGGACACGGTATCGATATGGGCAAGCTTCATAAGGGCTACTGGCTTGACGTTATGCCGGGCTGGCATTGCGGCTGCGGTGAATTTGGCGCGGAGGGGCTTGACTTCTGCGAGGTTATGCGTGAGGAATATCCCAAAAAATGGCTAAAAGAGCCGTTTGACCCGAACAATATTTTAAAGGCGCAGACGGGACCGTTCCATTATTTCTTCTACGAAACACCCGACAGCATGGAAAACTGGGTAAAGGAAAGCCATCGTTATCAAGCGTTTGCCACAAAAATAATGACCTCTGCCCTGCGCAGAAATTCATACGTTAACACGTTTGCGATACATCTTTTCATAGACGCATGGCCAAGCGGCTGGATGAAAACCATTATGGATTGCAGAAGAAATCCGAAGCCTGCCTTTTTCGCATACCGAGATTGTCTGTCGCCCGTTTTCTGTTCAATCAGAAGCGACCGTTTCACATTCTTCCAAGATGAGAATATCAAGCTTGAAAGCTATGTTTTAAGCGACATCGGCAGACCCGACGAGGTAGTTTATGAGGTTACGGCTGACGGCAAGACGATTTATTCGGGAAGAACAACCGAAACGAAGGACGACTTCATCGGCTTTATCGAATTTAAAGCGCCGAAAACGGCAGACAGAACGAAGATAACCGTATACTGCGCCGCAATAAAGGACGGCGAGGTTAAGCACTATGCGCAGGAGGAATTTGAAATTTGGGCGAAAGAGGAATTAAAGCCGTTTAATCAGATTTCATACGGCGAATATGACAAAAACAGAGAAAAATATGACAGCGAGGTTAAAAACGGAGCAAAAATTATAATCGCACCGACGCAAGCGGGAGATTATAAGGTCGGCGATACGTCATACACCGTTTCGGACTGTCAAATGGGAGCGCTCTACTGCGTTTCACGCGATACGGGGCACGAAGCCGTCAAGGATTTCAAGCCCAACGATTTAAGATATTTCTATGATTCCGAGCTTCAAAGGCTGGCTCCTATAATTGAAGCAACAATTGAGGGATACGGAATAACGAATATCGTTTCGTCCGCAAACAGAACGGACGGCGAATGGCACAAGACAACCGCTATAGGCGAAGTAAAATTCGGCAAGGGCAAATTCATTCTCAATCAGCTTTTACTTAAAAACAAAGAAATGAACCCTGCCGCCGTAAAATTAATGAACAGCTTATAAAATGCAAAACGAGAGGCTTAAAAAGTCTCTCGTCAGACCGCTGACAAAATATAAGTCAGCGGTCATTTTTTTCTATTTCAAGCCGAATTTAAATATTGTGGTATGGTCATACGTTTTGTCGGGGGTAAGCACGGTTGACGGGAAATTATCGTGATTGGGGCTGTCGGGATAATACTGCGTTTCCAGGCAGAATCCCGTGCGGTGTTCAATCGGCTTTCCGTCCTTGCCCGTTTCTTTTCCGCTTAAGAAATTTCCGATATAAAACTGCATTGCGGGCATATCCGTATAAAGCTTAAGCTCGATACCGCTTTCCTCCGAATATATGCTTACGCTTTCTTTGGTTTTTGACGGCGAATTCAAAACAAAGTTATGGTCATAGCCGTTTCCCATTTTCAAATCCTCATTTTCGGTATTCAAATTCGCTCCGATTTTCTTATATTCTCTAAAATCAAACGGCGTACCCGTTACATCTTTTATTTCGCCCGTGGGAATAAGATTTTCGTTGGACGGCGTATAATAATCGGCGTCGATTTTCAAGCTGTGTTCCGTTATTTTTCCGCCGTTATAGCCGTTTAAGTTAAAATAAGAATGGTTTGTAAGATTTATCACCGTGGTTTCGTCCGTTTTTGCCTTATAATGAAGCGAAAGCTCGTCATCGTCCGAAAGCGAAAACGTAACGCTTACCGAAACTTTTCCCGGATAGCCTTCTCCGACGTCCTCATGCGAAAGCGTAACAAAATTCTCTCCCGTATCATCTATTTTCCAAACGTAATCGTTATATCCTCTCATACCGCCGTGCAGGTGATTGGGCATATTATTTTTTGCAAGGATATATTCCTTGCCCAAGAGCGTGAACCGTCCGTCCGCAATTCTGTTTGCATATCTGCCTATTGTTGCTCCCATATATGAATCTATTATTTCATAATCGGAAATATCGGGGTGTCCCAAAAGAACATCTCTGAAATTCCCGTCCTTATCCTTAACCAAAATGCTCAACAGCGTTGCTCCGTACGTCAAAACCGTAACGGCTGTTTCGTTTTTGTTTGTAAGCGTCAAAGCGTCAACGCTTTCTCCTCTTTTCGTTTTTCCAAACTGCTTTTTTTCAATACTCATTATTTTTCCTCCATGCTTTTTCCTATATTATAGCGCAAAAAACCGAAAAAGTCAATATAATTTTCCCGGCTTGTATTGACTTTTTGATATAAATATGCTAAAATAAATTCATAAAACTCATTTTGAAAGGAATGTTTAAAAAATGATATACAGATTTATGTTTAAAGGCTACTACAAAGATAAGAATTTCACATATTTAAAAAACGACAAGGTAAGCCATGTATCGGTATTTTCGTATGACGATAAGGTGCTTCTTTATTTTGAATCGCACGAGGATTACGTTGACCCCGAAACGGTTGTAAAATGCAATCTCAAAGAATATCCCGACGGAAGCGTTTGGGAAAGAATGGCTGAAATATTCCACTATTGCGAGGCTGTTGACGATGAGCAATGGGAAAGAAAAATAAAGGACAAAAAGCCGTTTATCAGAGTAAACAGCTTAAAGCCCGAAAAAATCGCAAGCTACATATTCTATCATCATCAGTATCAGGAGGAACACCCCTGCGACGGAAACAAATACGGAATTATATTTATTTCGGGCAACTTTATGGTATTTTATCTCGAAGATCCCGAAGAACTCCAGGAGCCGAGATTACCCGCTAAAATACTCCCCAACTACATTCCCGACTGGGGCGCTCTTATGAACGAGCATTTTTCGGAAAAGCTTACAAACAAAATGTGGGTAGACGGAGAAAAATGGCAGGAGGAAAAATAAATGAAAGCTATAGTTTTATCGGCAGGCTATGCCACAAGACTGTACCCCTTAACGCTTAACACGCCGAAGGGGCTTTTACCGATAGGAAAAAAATCCATTCTTGACTTTATAACGGACGAAATACAAAAGGTTAATGAAATTGACGAGCTTTTCATAATCTCCAATCACAAATTTTACGATAACTTTTCCGACTGGGCAAAAACGAGAGAAACACGTCTTAAAATCACGGTTTTTGACGATAACACAACGGACGATTCCAACAAGCTCGGCGCAATCGGAGATATTTGGTATACAATCGAAAAAGGGAACATAAACGACGATATACTCGTTGTTGCGGGAGATAACTTCTTTACGTTTGATTTAAGGGATTATGTCGAATTTTACAATAAGGTTAAGCATGACACGATTTTGGTAAGCGAAATGGACAGCTTATCCGATCTGCAAAGAATGGCGAATGCCGTGCTTTCGGAGGAGGGCAAGGTTCTCTTCATGGAGGAAAAGCCTCAAAACCCGAAAACGAACATTGCCGTTTTCGCTTCATATATTTATACAAAAGAAACGGTTCCCTTAATCAAAAAATATTTGGACGAGGGCAACAACCCCGACGCGCCGGGGTTCTTTCCATCATGGCTTTATACGAAGAAAGACGTTTATGCGTATAAATTCCAAGGAGAATGCTATGATATAGGCACTCCGCAGTCATATAAAGAGGTATGTGAGAAATTTGCCGATGCAAAATAAGAAACCCCAACAAACCGAAGAAAAAGAGAATAATGTACATAAAAACCACAGGCAGAGAATGCGTGAAAAATATTTGTCGGGCGGAATAGATTCTTTTGCAGACCATGAGATTTTGGAGCTTCTTTTGTTTTTCGCAATTCCGAGAGTCAACACAAACCCAATCGCTCACGAGCTTATAAAAAAATTCAAAACGCTTGACGGCGTATTTTCCGCATCATACGAGGAGCTCAAGACCGTTAAGGGCATGGGCGAAAACGCCGCTCTTTACATAAGACTTTTGCAGGATTTCAGGCTTCATATGCAAAAGTCGGACGCAAAAAAGAGAATAGTTTTAAAAGACAAAAAAGCAATCGGCGACTATGTTGTTAATTTCTTTCTGCCGTATAAATATGAGGTTTTGTTTGCATTCTTTTTGGATAAAGGCGACAGGCTGATAAGCTGGGAGCTTATCGAGGAGGGTGCAACGGACGAAATTACGGTTAATCCCGTAAAGATACTTCGTCAGGCGGTACGCAATAATGCCATAAGCGTTATTCTTGCGCACAATCACCCCGGCGGAAACCACATCCCAAGCGCCGCAGACGCGGCAGTTACGCAAAGGATTTCCGCGGCTTTGAGAGCAGTGGGAATAACCTTAAAGGAACACATGGTTGTTGCGGGCGAAAAATATTCCGCCGTCAGCGAGCTGGGCTACGATTGTTTTTGATATAAGATACCAAAAACAGGATAATCGGTATACCGACCGTTACACAGGCGGACACAGCCGTAACGGTCAGAAAAGACGCATGAAACTTTTGAGTGTTTATATTCACTGTCATTGATGTGAACGTAAGTGCCAAAGGAATAAGATAAACTATACCCTTGATTTTCAAATCGGGGGTATTTTTTTTGCCAAACAACCTAAAAATGCAGGAAAATGCCGCAAGATATGATGCCGAAACAAACACGATATAGAAAAATATATACGTTATCAAAAACACCGACTCCGAACGCTCCGTAAAAAGATTCGGATTTACCGCTCCGAGCGTATAAAGAGACGGAAAATACAGTGAATTCATAAGATTTTTTCCTATTATGAGAAGATTCCAGACGTAAACCAAAGCAATGACAAAAAGCGTGAAAAGTCCTGCGGTTACGCTTTTTCTTTTTATGCTTTTTTTATCCGTACCCTGCATGAGAAGATATACGATAAAAATATTTGAAAAAGGCGATACGAAATTAAGAAAAACGCTTTCCCCGATATATCCGAAATCGGGAATATTTTCTATATTCAAATTTGCGGTATCGAATTTCGGTATTCCGAACAGCATTGTTACGCCGAGCAAAAGCATAACAAACGGAAGCATAATCATTGTATAACCCGAAACGGCTTGTTTTCCGCAAAGCATAATAAAATATATACAAGCGGAAAAGGTAAGCGAAATCACAACGGGAGAAACGGCAAGGTTGGAGCTTAACGACGCAAATGCAAAAAATTCCCTTGAGCTTACAAGCGCAGTAAAAAAGCAGTATACTGCCGAAACGACAAGAAAAATTTTATATGCCGTTTTTCCGAGAATATTTTCGGAAGCCTTAAAAATATCCGTCGAACCGCCCCTTTTGAATATTCCGAAATAAAGGAAAAGAAGCGGAATATAAAGCAAAAAGGACGCAAAAACGGTGATATATCCTATTTTTTCACCCTGCATCACACCGCCTGCGGCGGCAAGCGAGCCTCCCAAAAGCACGGAAACGCAAAGTGGAAAAAAGCTGTTTTTTGAAAGCTTGTTATTCAAATCTCAATCCCTCCTTAATCTGCCGTGTAAATATTCCGTAACCTTTACGTCCGCCTCGGCGGTATTCCATTTTCCGTCCGAAAATATCTCTTTGAAATTATTTTCCTTTGCTTTTTTTGTAAGGCCGTTTATTTCATCGGTAAGCTTCTCGGAAATATCGCTTAAGTCTCCCCCATTGCTGTTTTCAACTTGAATTTCCGCACATATTTTTAAATTTCCGCCGTCATTTTTTGTCCTGCAATTTGTGTTTATCACCTCAAGCCCGTCAAAATACGAATCGGTAAGCGTATTTGACAAAAGCCTGTAAATCTCATATTCGCTTTCGGTTAAATAAAACTTAAACTCCATATCTTCGCAAACACCTGCGCCCGATTTTTCCGCAGTTTTGTTTATTTCCGATATGACGGGAATTACCGCAGTTTTATTATGAGGCAGAAACAGCGTATACAACCGAACCGACGGAAGATAACCGTGCCTTACGGAATCGTATATATTTCCGTTTTCAAAGCTTTCGGGGCTGTCCTCTGACATGAAAACGCTTATATTCGGCGAAATTTCGGGCAAATCGGCGAAAAACGAAAGCGTTTCGGAAAGCCCGTCCGCACAAAGTCCGCCGCCGAGCACAATTGCGCCCGCATGTCCCAAATACGGCTCTCTTAAAAATCCCGACATCAAAGAAGAATATGCCGTGCTTACGCTTTTTCCGTAAGCCTTGTGCAATTCTCCGCCGTTATCTCCGTATTCCGCCGTATATGCGGCTATTTCAAAAAGCTCATTTCGGTTTTCGACAAAAAATACCGTTACAACTTCGCTGTTTCCAAGCTCGCTTTGATTTTTGCACCCCGAAAGCATAACGCAAAAAACAAGAAAAATAATAAGCGCAGATTTCTTCATAATGTTTACCCCTCTTGTGAAATATCGGCATTTTTACGTTTTTTTGAAAGAAGCGTAAAAGGCAGACGTATAACCGTATCTCCGACGCTGTCCCGATTAAGCGGTAACGTTGAATTGATATAAGGAACGTTCAAAACCGTAATCGAGCAAAGATGGACGAATAAAACCGCGCTTCCCAAGGCTATTCCGTAAATCCCCATTAATGACCCCAAAAGCAGAAATGCTATACGCAGTATTGTCCCCGCTCCCAAAAGCTGCGGCAATGTTACGCCCGCAAGCCCGCCACGGCTATAACAATTATCGACGGAGCGGAAATAAGATTTGCCGATATTGCCGTTTCCGAAAGAACAATACCGCTTACAATGCTTAATGTTTGTCCGATATCTGACGGCGTACGTGTTCCCGCTTCCCGTATTATCTCAAAAAATATGAGAAACACAAACAATTCCGCGGTAACGGAAAAAGGAGCCTCCTTACGAGCCTGCGCTATAGATAAAAGAAGCGGAAACGGAATAATTGTTTTATGAAACTTAATGGCGGCAACATAAACGCCGGGCAAATATATACTCAAATAAAAGCAAATATATCTTATAAGCCTTGAAATGCTCGCGAAATAAAAATTAATCGTATAATCGTCGTTGCTCTGAAAGTATTCCGAAAAAACGAAAGGCAGAGTGATAACCTGCGGACTTCCGTCAATCATTATTGCCATTCTTCCCGATAAAAGCTTATTCGCCGTAACGTCGGGGCGTTCCGTCGAGCCGCTCGTCTTAAACGGAGTATACGTTTTTCCCTTTATAAGCTCCGCAATACCGTTCGTATCGGTAAGCTCCCGAAGCTTAAGATCCGATATCCGCTTTCGTACCTTAACGAGCATATCGCTGTCGCATATCCCCTCTATATACGCCAGTATAACCGTACTTTTCGTATCGCTTCCGATAATAAATTTTTCGAGCTTAAAATTCTTATTCTTTATTCGGCGCATCAAAAGAGCGGTATTATCCAAAATAAGTTCCGAAAATCCGTCCCTCGGACCTTTCAGAGAACGCTCGTTTTCGGGTTCGGAAATCGAACGTGACGCAGGCTTTCTTACATTTACGATTAAAACGTCGCTGTACCCGTCCAGAATAAGTATCGCATCACCCGAAAAAAGTGCCGTTACGCAGTCGTCCATTTTGCTTGTGCGCGTAACCTCGTTTGACCTCAAAACGCTTTTATGAATATAATCGAGTATGTCGGACGTATCGGGGATTTTTGTTTTGCAAAACGGCTTTACGATACTGTCGTTGAGTAACACCGCACCCGAAAGTCCGTCCGCAAAAACCATCTCCGCCTTTATGTTTTTATTTTCCGCATTTTCCATACTGCGGTAAACAATCATGCAGTTATTTTTGAAAACACCTTTAAATATACTTATATTTTCGCTTAAATTCAAAGTAAAATCCATAAAATTTAATATACCTCGCTGTTTTTTTTATTATTTTTTATGAAATTTGAAAAAAATATGTTACTTTTTGAAAAAAATTTAAAAAAACTCTTCCTTTTACGAAAAAAATATGTTATAATAAAATTTGATTATCAATGTAATAAATTCAAAAAGGAATGGATTGAGAAATATGGAAAAAGCAGAAATAAAAGCTCTGTACAGAAATACAAAAGAATACGGAGACAAAACCGTAAAAGTAAGCGGTTGGGTAAGAACAATCAGAGATTCCAAAGCGTTCGGCTTTATAGAGCTTAACGACGGAACATTTTTCAAAAATATGCAGGTTGTTTTTGCGGCTGACAAGGTATCTAACTATGCCGAGGTTGCCGCTTTGAATGTCGGTGCGGCAATAACCGTTACGGGACGTGTTATCTTAACTCCCGAAGCTAAACAGCCGTTTGAAATACAGGCGGACGAAATTTTTATAGACGGCGAATCCAAAAGCGATTATCCGCTTCAGAAAAAACGTCCTTCTTTTGAATATTTAAGCCAAATTG
>USLP01000029.1 GCA_900555525.1 uncultured Eubacteriales bacterium | reverse complement strand
CGTTCGCGCGACGACAGGCTTGCGCTTATCGAGGGTATAAAGGACGGCACAATAGATATGATTGCGACCGACCATGCTCCCCATTCGAAAGAGGAAAAATCAAAAGGGCTTAAGGACAGCCTTATGGGCGTTGTCGGGCTTGAAACGTCTTTTTCCGCATTGTATACGCATCTTGTAAAAACGGGAATAATAAGCCTTAAAAAGCTTATGGAGCTTATGAATGAAAATCCCAAAAACCGCTTCAAAATAGGAACAAAAATAGAGATAGGCGAAAAAGCAGACCTTACCGTATTTAATCTTTCGGAAAGCTATGTTGTCAATCCCGAAAATTTTAAATCAATGGGAAGAAGCACGCCGTTTGAGGGCGAGACGCTTTTCGGAAAGAATATATATACATTTTGCTCAGGTGAAAGTCTTAATCTTTGATGGCACGGAAAGGAACGACGAAAAAATGAAACGTGAAATATTTGAAATAAAGTCAAATGAAAAAATTGCGGACTGCGTTTATAAAGCGGAGCTTTTCGGCGATACGTCCGATATAAAAAGAGCGGGTCAATTTATAAATATTGCGCTTTCGGGCTTCTTTTTGAGACGTCCGATTTCCGTATGCGATTTTGGCGAAAATACCGTTACGATAATATATAAAACCGTTGGAGACGGCACAAAATATTTAAGCACGTTAAAATCGGGGGATAAGCTTGACGTTTTGACGGGCTTGGGAAACGGCTTTGATGTGGAACAGAGCGAAAAAGCCGAAAGACCGCTTGTAATCGGCGGCGGAGTAGGCGTTCCGCCTATGTACGGACTTGCAAAAAGGCTTATTTTGGAAAACAAAAAGCCTGTGTGCGTTTTAGGCTTTAACAAAGAATCGGACGTTTTTTACAAAAAGGAGTTCGAGGAATTGGGCGCCGAGATTTATATAGCGACCATAGACGGTTCAATCGGCGAAAAAGGCTTTGTAACGGACGTTATAAAGAATTTGGACGGATATACATATTATTATGCCTGCGGTCCCCTTCCGATGCTGAAAGCCGTTTATGATACGGCGAAAACTTCGGGCGAATTAAGCTTTGAAGAAAGAATGGGGTGCGGTTTCGGAGCGTGCATGGGCTGTTCATGCAAAACAAAATACGGAAATAAGCGCATATGCAAGGACGGACCCGTGCTTAAAAAGGAGGAGATTATATGGTAGATTTGAGTGTTAATTTAAGCGGACTTACGCTTTCAAACCCGATAATACCGGCGAGCGGAGTTTTCGGCTTCGGCTATGAATATGCGGAGCTTTACGATATAAATATTTTAGGATCGTTTTCGTTTAAAGGAACAACGAGGGATGAAAGATTCGGCAATCCGACACCGAGAATTGCGGAATGTGCAAGCGGAATGCTGAACGCTGTCGGTCTGCAAAATCCCGGTATAGATAAGGTAATATCCGAGGAGCTTCCGAAGCTGAAAGCGGTTTTTCATAAACCCGTGATAGCGAATATAAGCGGTTTTTCAAAGGAAGAATACGTTTATAACTGCGAAAAAATCGATAAATGCGACGAAGTGGGAATTATCGAGGTTAATATAAGCTGTCCGAATGTACATAACGGCGGAATGAGCTTCGGCACGGACACAAAAAGCGCATATGAAATAACAAGCGCCGTAAAAAGCGTTGTGAAAAAACCCGTTTATATGAAATTAAGTCCGAATGTTACGAATATAGCGGAAATCGCGCGTGCGTGCGAGGCAGGCGGCGCCGACGGCATAAGCATGATTAATACGCTTATGGGTATGCGGATAGACTTGAAAACGAGAAAGCCGATTATAAAAAATAAAACGGGCGGTTATTCGGGACCTGCGATTTTTCCCATTGCTCTTGCCATGGTGTATAAGGTATACGAGGCTGTGAAAATTCCAATTATCGGAATGGGTGGTATATCGTCCGCAAGAGATGTTATAGAAATGATGCTTGCAGGAGCGTCGGCGGTTGAAGTGGGAGCGGCAAACCTTATAAATCCGTTTGTCTGCAAGGAGATAATTGAGAATCTCCCCGAAGTCATGAAAGAATATAATATAGATAAATTAAGCGATATAACAGGAGGCGCGCATTAATGGAAAAAGATGTTATAATTGCCTGCGACTTTGCAAGCGCAGACGAGCTGTATGAATTTTTGGATAAGCTTGGCGATGAAAAGCCGTACTTAAAAATCGGTATGGAGCTTTATTACGCCGTAGGCCCCGAAATTGTAAAAAAGCTAAAGGCAAGAAGGTGTAAGCTGTTTTTGGACTTAAAGCTTCACGATATACCGAACACGGTGAAAAAAGCTATGGCTGTTTTATCAAATCTTAACGCAGATATGGTAAACGTTCATACGTCGGGCGGTATAAAAATGATGGAGGCGGCATTGGAGGGCTTAACGAAGCCTGACGGCACGCATCCGATTCTGATAGGCGTAACACAGCTTACGTCTACGTCGGACGAAATGCTCTCAAATGAGCTTTTAATCGGAAAAAGCATGGAGGAAACGGTTTCGCATTATGCAAAAAATGCGAAAACGGCAGGACTTTCCGGCGTCGTATGTTCTCCGTGGGAGGCGAAAAAAGTAAAAGAGGTATGCGGAGCGAATTTTCTCACCGTTACCCCCGGTATACGCTTTGCGGACGGAGAAAAAGGCGACCAGGTGAGAATAGCTACTCCCGAAAAAGCACGGATTTTGGGAAGCGACTATATAGTTGTCGGACGTCCGATAACGCAGGCGCAGAACCCGAAAGAAGCATATTTAAGATGTAAGCATGAATTTTTAGGAATATAGAGAGGTACAATAAAAATGAATGAGATAAGAGAAGTTATTGCAAAGGATTTACTTTCGATAGGAGCGGTATTTTTGCGCCCCGATGAGCCGTTTACATGGGCAAGCGGAATAAAAAGTCCCATATACTGCGACAACAGGCTTACGCTTTCCGCGCCGAAGGTAAGAGATGATGTGGAAACAGCGCTTGCGCTTACGATTAAGCAAAACTATCCCGATTGCGAAGCGCTTATGGGAACGAGTACGGCAGGTATCGCCCACGCAGGCATAACGGCGCATATTTTGGGTATTCCCATGGGTTATGTCCGTTCGGGAGCAAAAGACCACGGCAGACAAAACCAAATAGAGGGAAAGCTCGAAAAAGGCAGTAAGGTTGTTATAATAGAAGACTTGATTTCAACCGGCGGAAGCGTTTTGGAGGTTTATGACGTTTTAAAGGAAGCGGGCGCAGACGTTTTGGGAATTGCAAGCATATTCACCTACGGCATGAAGAAGGGACTTGAACGCTTAAAAGCGGAGAATGTAAAAAATATAAGCCTTACGGATTTTGATACCGTTGTGCGCGTTGCCGCTGAGACAGGCTATATAAAAGCGGAGGACGAAGAAAGGCTTATAAGATTCAGAGATAATCCAACAGACGAAAGCTGGATAAAATAGGAGCAAGTCAGACTTGGGTTTTGTTGATTGTGCTTTAAGGCACGGAAAGGAAAGTTATAAAATGAGAAGCTTAATAGATATTATGGACTTATCCGTTGAGGAAATAAACGGGCTTATAGAAACGGCGAACGATATAATAAACGACCCGAAAAAATACAGTGAAAAATGCAGGGGCAAAAAGCTTGCCACGCTGTTTTTCGAGCCGTCGACACGTACGCGCTTAAGCTTTGAAGCGGCAATGATGGAGCTCGGCGGCAATGTTATCGGATTTTCCGACGCGGCAAATTCGTCCTCATCAAAAGGCGAAAGCGTATCGGACACCGTTAAGGTTGTAAGCTGTTATGCCGATATAATCGCAATGCGCCACCCGAAAGAGGGAGCGCCTATGGTTGCTTCGATGAAATCGGACGTTCCGATAATAAACGCAGGCGACGGAGGTCATAATCACCCGACGCAGACTTTAACCGACCTTCTCACAATAAAAAGAGAAAAGGGTAGGCTTAAAAATTTAACGATAGGCTTTTGCGGAGATTTGAAGTTTGGACGTACCGTCCATTCGCTTATAAATGCGCTTTCGCGTTATGAAAATATAAAGCTTGTTTTGATTTCGCCTCCCGAGCTTGTAATTCCCGATTACGTTAAGCATGACGTTTTGGATAAATACGGCATGGAATACGTTGAAACGGCGTCCTTGGAGGACAGCATGAATGAACTTGATATTTTGTATATGACACGTGTGCAAAAGGAACGCTTTTTCAACGAGGCGGACTATATACGTTTAAAGGATACGTATGTGCTTACTCCCGAAAAGCTCCAAAAAGCGCCCGAGGATATGTGTATACTTCATCCGCTGCCGAGAGTAAACGAAATTTCCGTAAGCGTTGACGATGATAAAAGAGCGTGCTATTTCAAGCAGGTTTTAAACGGAAAATATATAAGAATGGCGCTTATTATGAAGCTTTTGGAGGTGTAAGCATGAATATAGATTCTATTAAAAACGGTATTGTTATTGACCATATAAGAGCGGAAAAAAGCATGGAGCTTTACGAGCTTTTGAAGCTGGGTGAGCTTCATCATTGCTCCGTTGCGATTATAAAAAACGTACCAAGCAAAAAAATGGGTAAAAAGGATATTATAAAAATCGATTCGGATATCGATATAGACCTTGATATTTTGGGATATATCGACCCCGACACAACCGTTAATATAATAAAGGACGGCAAAATTTCGGAAAAACGGCACTTAAAGCTTCCCAAGCAGATTAAGAATGTTATAAAATGTAAAAATCCGAGATGTATAACAACCGTAGAACAGGAAATTGACCACATTTTTAAACTTACCGACCCCAAAAACCGCACATACAGATGTATTTACTGCGAAAGCAAGGCAAAACAGCAATAAAGGAAGATGAAAATGGAAACAGTTACGGTTATAGGCGGAGGACTTGCAGGCTGTGAAGCGGCATACCGTATCGCAAAAGCCAAAATTCCCGTCTGCCTTTACGAAATGAAAAAAGTGAAAAAAACGCCTGCGCAGCACAGCGAGCTTTTGGGCGAGCTTGTCTGCTCAAATTCTTTAAAGGGAAACGGCATAACGAATGCCTGCGGACTTTTGAAGGAGGAAATACGCAGGCTCGGTTCGCTTTGCATGGAGGCGGCGGAAATCGCAAAGGTTCCGGCAGGCGACGCGCTTGCGGTTGACAGAGATGTTTTTGCGGGCTATATCACCGATAAAATAAGGAATAATCCATATATAACGGTGGTTGATGAGGAAATAACGGAAATCCCCGACGGTATCGTCATAATTGCGGCAGGGCCTTTGGTGAGCGAGGGGCTTGCAAAAAGCATAACAAAGCTTACGGACGAAAAAAGTCTGTACTTTTATGATGCGGCGTCGCCCGTTGTAACAAAGGATTCGCTCGATATGAATATCTGCTACAAAAAGGCAAGGTATGACAAAGGCGGCGATGATTATATAAACTGCCCGTTTACGCATAAGCAATACGAAAATTTTTATAACGAGCTTATAAATGCGCAGACGGTACAGCTTAAGGAATTTGAAAACGTCAAGGTTTTCGAGGGGTGTATGCCTGTTGAGGTTATGGCGAAACGAGGTGAACAAACGCTGACGTTCGGACCTTTAAAGCCTGTCGGACTTGAAAATCCGAAAACGGGCGAGCGTTATCATGCCGTTGTGCAGTTGCGCAGAGAAAATAAGGAAGATACGCTTTATAATCTTGTCGGCTTTCAGACAAATTTGAAATTCGGCGAGCAAAAGCGTGTGTTTTCTATGATACCGGGTCTTAACAACGCTGAATTTGTACGCTACGGAGTTATGCACAGAAATACGTATATAAATTCGCCCGTTCATTTGCTCCCGACAGGACAGCTTAAAATGAACAAAAATATTTTTCTTGCAGGGCAGATAACGGGCGTTGAGGGCTATGTTGAATCTATGGCGTCGGGAATTTTGTGCGGAATAAACGCTGTAAAAAGAGTTTTGGGCGAGGAGGAAATTGCGTTCCCGCCGGAAACGGCTCTGGGGTCGCTTATGGGCTATGTTACGGACGAAAGCGTTAAGAATTTTCAGCCTATGAACATGAATTTCGGTATTCTTCCCAAGCTTCCCGAACGCATAAAGTCAAAAAAAGAACGCTACGAAAAAACGGCGCTTAAAGCGCTCGGCGTAATGGACAGCTTTATAGAAAGCAATGCCTTATGAAAAAGCTTTTACCTTTAATTATAATCTGCCTGTTTCTTTTTTGCTCCTGCTCCAAAACGGAGGAAATAAACGGCTTTAATATGGATTCGCCCTACAGCGTAAAACTAAACGGCATGACCTCCCTGCAGAAAAAAGAAATCCGCACCGCTCTTTCAAACAGCGATAAGCTTTTTAACGCATACAAAAAGTCGGAGCTTTATACGCTAAATGAAGAAAAGCATATCTCAAAAACCAAAGAAAACAAAGATTTGTTTGCGGTTATAGAGCAGTCGCTTCCATATTGCGGCGAATTTTTCGATATTTCGGTACGTCCCTATACAAGCCTTTGGGATTTTTCGTCCGATTCGCCTGTTCCTCCGACAGAGGCGGAGCTTACGGAGGCGAAAAAAAGCGTCGGATATGAAAATATCGTGATAAACGATAACGAAATCACGTTGTTAAACAATGCGCAGATTGAGCTGGGAGCCGTTGCAAAAGGCTATATGTGCGACAGGGTTTATGAAATTGCGGACAACTGCACGGGAATAATAGACATAGGCGGTACGATAAAATCAACGCTTAACAGGAAAGCCTCGGTGGGTGTTAAAAACCCAAACGGCGGTTTTTTCTGTACGGTTTTCATAGAAAAAGGGGAGAGCGTCTCCACTTCGGGCTCATATGAACGCAATTTTACGTATAACGGCGAAACATATTGTCATATACTTAATCCGAAAACGGGGAAAAGCGTACGAAACGGACTTTTATCCGTTACGGTTATTTCCGACAGCGCATTAAAATCGGATATTTTGTCCACGTCGTACTTTGTTTCGGGTATTGAAAATGCGAAAATACCAAATGATATTACTGTAATTTTCGTTATGGAAAACGGTGAAATTACCGTTTTGGGAAAGGAACGTGAAATCAAGTATGAATAACAGCTTTGACGTAATTATAACAGGCGGAGGCCCCGCAGGGGTATCGGCGGCTCTTTATGCTGTGAGAGCGGGTTTTTCCGTCTGCATTTTGGAAAATGACGGCGGCTCGCTCAAAAAAACTGAAAAAATAGAGAATTATTACGGTTTCCCGAAAGCCGTATCGGGCGCGGAGCTTTACGAAAGAGGACTTTCGGGCGCGCGGGAATTGGGAGTAAAAATCATAAAAACAGAGGTTTTCTCGATAGGCTTTTCCGAAAGCGGTTTCGGAGTTGATACGGACAGTGGAAAATATGAGGGAAAAACGGTTATAATTGCCGTAGGCGCGAAGCGTAAAAAGCCGAGCATACCGAATTTGAAAGCATATGAGGGAACGGGCGTAAGCTACTGCGCCGTATGCGACGCATTTTTTTACAGAGGCAGAGACGTTGCCGTTTTGGGGAATAAAGAATACGCTTTCCATGAAGCAAAGGAGCTTTTGGGGCTTGCCTCGTCCGTAACGATTCTTACAAACGGCGAAGAAATCGGAGCATATGACGAACGCTTTAAAGTGAATACGAAAAAAATCGAATCGCTTTTCGGTGATGAAGTCTTGGAGGGTATAAGATTTTTTGACGGTACAACGCTTAATTTGAGCGGTTTGTTTATTGCCGAGGGAACGGCAGGCGGAAACGAGCTTGCCAAAAAGGCAGGCATAGTAATGCAAAACGATAATATCGTAATATCCGAAAAGGGTGAAACGAATATATCGGGAATTTTTGCGGCAGGCGACTGCACGGGCGGCTTTAAGCAAATCGCAAAATCGGTTTACGAGGGCATGAACGCAGGACTTGGCGCAATTGAATATTTAAGACGAAAAAAATAATGCGGAATTATAGGTTTGCACAACTTATCCAATTTTCACTATTATTTATAACTTAATTCCGTAGGGGCAGAGCTCTTGCTCTGCCCCTACGGGATCTGTACGCACCAACACCGTTTTTTATTTTTCTTCATTTTCTTTTATTTTATCATAAATTTCAAAGGCTTTTAATGCAAGCTCAAGGTTTTTCCTGCAATCCTCAGGCGTTTCTCCGCAAGCCTCCAAGCCATGCTCCGAATCCTGCAAAGTATAAAGCCCCTCTTTTATTTTTTCGATTATAATTGCTTTGTGCTTTCCCATATTTATCACCTTCTTTAAAATAAAAAATGCGCCAACGTGATGTCAGCGCATAAAAAACGCAGACCCACATAGTCGCAAAACAATTTTAATAGGATATATAAGCACATACTATTAACTGTTGAATCTGCATTTTTATCAAATTCGTACGTTAATATTATGTACTCAAAAAGACATAAAAATCCCATTAAAGACTCTCATTATATTTTAACTATTAAAATTGTTTTGCAAAATTATTATACCATATTTCTACCTGAAAGTACAGAAAAACTTATCATTTTTCAAACCATTTCCAAAGTGTTTACGGCCTTATGTGCCTTGGGCTGGTCAATGCTTAACCCCTCCATGAGCCAACGGTATTGCTGAGGTGTCAGGGCTTTGGCGTCTGTGTCCGCCCGTTTTATAGGTTTGTGCAAATTATGCGGAACGACACTGTGGCGCGTTCCCTACAGTGGAAAATTACATGAAGCGTGATTGATTTATTTCAATTTTTTCATACGTTATTTTGTATATCATTTATGAAGCCGCATTTTTTGCAAATATGCTTTGAAGCGCTCATGCAAAATCCTTCTTGATTATTGAGATAACTACCGCCTTTATCACAAAACCAATACATATAACCGTCCCCTAATGCATCTGCCGACAATGTATAACCGCATCCCTTACAAGTCCACAAAATTGAATTTTTATCAATGGTCATTTTACTTTGCTGACAGTTAGGACAAAATATCCATTTTCTGATTTTTCGTATATATGTGTACTAAATACGATCTATTATATCTGTTGCTTTTTTCGTTAAATTCATCTTTTATTCCTCATTTTCAACTATAATTATCTCATCTTCTGTTTCCTCATGGTTAGGATTGCTTAAATACGTATCCTGCAACGATAATTTAAGCTTATCACAGCAGGGTTTAAAGGTTGCATATGTAATACCTCCGCCCACAACGCCGCCGACAACAGGTATTGCCTTTTTGAAAAATCCCGCAAAGACCTCTTTTGTCATTTTCACCCCAAACCACTTTGATATATTTTTTACGATTGGGTAAACAGCGCCTTTGGTTAATGCGGTTCTCATAAGTTTCTTCTCAACTCCGCCCGCCAAAGCTTTCGCCATTGTTTTTATTGCTCCGTTAGCTCCTGCGACACCATACATGGCTCCCAAACAAACAACCAATATATTTAAAGTTTCCGAATCGAATTGCTGACCCTGTTCCGCCATGTCAATTTGAGGAAAACCGTACAAATACATTAATTTTTGTGCCGTACGGAGCATATAGCCGTAGTATTGTATTATATCCGCAGGAATTGTTGCGGCCATAGCCGCTCCGGAGTACCGAGAGCTACCGACATTGACGTTACACAATTTCTTTCAAACTTAATTACGTTATCAGCTATTATATTTATTTCTGCTGTAGATATTCCTGCCTTTGCGGGCGTTTCGGCTATAGCTTTTTCCAAAACATTGCACGGATAGTTTTTTGTCAATTCTTTTCGTAGAAATTCTTCACGGTTTATTCCTACGCCCGGGGTTTTAAGAGATAGAATAATTATATCTTCGACATCGATTTTTCCGTCTCCGTTTACATCAATTTTGTTCATGACAGCCGTTTTGGAT
>USLP01000028.1 GCA_900555525.1 uncultured Eubacteriales bacterium | reverse complement strand
TTCTATAGGCGACCCCAGCGGAACAACCGATATGCGTAAAATGATGACAAGAGAAACAATCGTACACAACTGCGAATGCTTTAAAAAACAGCTTTCACGTGTTGTTGATTTTTCGGACGGAAAGGCAATTATGGTTGATAATGCCGACTGGCTTTTAAAGCTTAATTACGTTGACTTTTTAAGAGATATAGGCGCTTGCTTCTCCGTTAATAAAATGCTGACGGCAGAGTGTTACAAACAGCGACTTGAAAAAGGTCTTACATTCTTGGAATTTAATTATATGCTTATGCAGAGTTACGATTTTCTCATGCTGAACAGAAATTATGACTGCAAGCTTGAGCTTGGCGGCGATGACCAGTGGAGCAATATTTTGGGCGGTATCGAGCTTTGCAGACGTAAGGATCAAAAACAGGTTTACGGTATGACATTTACGCTTCTTACAAATTCCGAGGGCAAAAAAATGGGCAAAACCGCAAGCGGAGCCGTATGGCTTGACTCCGAAAAATTCTCGGTATACGATTTCTATCAGTATTGGGTAAACGTTGACGACGCAGACGTTATAAAATGCTTAAAGCTTCTTACCTTTATTCCGATGGACAAGATTAGAGAAATGGAAAAATGGGAAGGAAAACAACTTAACGAAGCGAAAAAAATCCTTGCATATGAGGTTACAACGCTTGTTCATGGCGAAGAAGAAGCTAAAAAAGCGAAAGAAGCGGCTGAAGCTGTTTTCGGTGGCGGCGGAATATCCGACAATATGCCCACGAAAGAGCTTGCGGACTTCAACGGCGAAATGCTTGTTACGGATATGCTTGTTTCAACGGGGATACTTCCGTCAAAGGGCGAAGCAAGACGTCTTATACAGCAAAACGGTCTTTCGATAAACGACGCTAAAATTACGGACGTAAACGCAAAAATCACAGATGAAGATTTTAAAGATGGCTTTATGGTTGTTAAGAAAGGTAAAAAAGGATTCTTTAAAGTTGTAAAATAGTAGGTAAGTTAGAGGTGTAGAAATGGCGCACGAAAAATTCGATATTAATAAGCAAAAGCTTGAGCCGCTCCGCGGAATTGTTAAAGAAGTCCTTTTCTACAAGGAAGAAACGGGTTATTCGGTTATAGTGCTGGAAACGGCAAACGAATCGGTACACGCCGCAGGAAGCTTGCCGCTTATATACGTTGGCGCAAGCGTATGCCTGTACGGAGTATGGTATAACCACCCGAAATACGGAAAACAATTCACCTGCGCATATTACGAGACAAAGCCTGTTTATAATGCCGCAGAGGCATACAGCTATTTATCGGGCGGATTTGTAAAAGGCGTAGGCGCAATAACGGCAAAAAAAATCGTTGAGAAATTCGGAGATGCGACATTTGATATTATAGAAAACGATTATGACAAATTAATAGAAATAAACGGAATAACAGCAAAAAAAGCCAGAATGATTCATGACGAGTATGTGAGAAAAAATGAATATCAAGCGATACTGACTTTTTTTGCCGCACACAAAATCCCTCCCGACATTGCGCTTAAGGCATATAATGTTTTTGGAGTTATGACAATACCCGTTATAAAGAAAAATCCATTCATTTTGTGGGAACGTATTGAAAAAATACATTTCTTTTATGTAGACAAGCTTGCACAGCAGCTCGGTTTCGGATATGATTCCCCCGAAAGAGTGGAGGCAGGGATAATCTATGTGCTTAATTTGCGGGCAAAGCAGGGGAATACCTGCTATCCGCACTCGAATTTGATAACGGAGGTTATGAACCTTATTCATGTGAGTTATAAAAAAGCGGAAAACGGTATTATACGCCTGCTCTCGCAGAATAAGATATTTTATAAAAACACATATGACGACAGCTTTGTTATGCTACCGTATTACTATGAAGCGGAGCTTTATATAGCCAAGCGTACGAAAATGCTTGCTGAGAAAAAGCATGCGATTACAAGCGTTATCGATGAAACTTTATCAAAATCGGCATTTAAGCTTACAAAAACGCAGAAAGACGCTGTAAAGAGCGCGCTTTCAAGAGGCATTACAATTATAACCGGCGGTCCCGGTACGGGAAAAACCACAATAATACGTTCCGTTATAGAATGTTGCAAAGCAAGCGGAAAGAAAGCCTTGCTTACTGCTCCTACAGGACGTGCGGCAAAGCGTGCTGCCGAATCCGCAAAGTGTGAAGCATCAACAATTCACAGACTTCTTGAAGTAACGGGGCATGACGGCGATGTAATAACATTTGCGAAAAATGAAACAAATCCTCTTGACTGCGATGTTGCAATTGTTGACGAGATGTCCATGACGGACGTTGTGCTATTTAAATCGCTTTTATGCGCCTTGCCCGAAAATACAATTGTTATACTTATAGGCGATGCCAACCAGCTGCCGCCGATAGGACCCGGAAATGTTTTGAGAGACCTTATATTTTCAAATGCAATTCCGTGTATAACGCTTGACAAAATTTTTCGTCAAGCCGAAAATTCCGATATTGTAGAAAATGCGCATAAGATTCTCGGCGGATATGACGATCTTATATATAACGGCGAAAACTCCGATTTTTTCTTACTGAACAGTATTTCAAGCGGCGATGTATACAGAAAGCTTGAAGGGCTTATAACGAAAAGACTGCCTGAATATCTCGAAATTCCATCGTCAAAAATACAGGTTATAACACCTTTGAGAAAAGGAGTTATCGGCTCTGTAGCGCTTAATAAGGTTCTGAAAAACATTTTAAATCCCATATCGGACGGCGAGCCGTATATTACGCACGGCGAATATACTTTTTCATCCGGCGACAGAGTAATGCAGATTAAAAATGATTATGACCTTATGTGGGAAACTCCGAACGGTGTTTCGGGGCGCGGTATTTATAACGGCGATATGGGCGTTATAACGGGCGTGAATCCTGCGGGAGGTAATATGAGCATATTGTTTGATGACGATAAAGAGGTTATATATGAATTTGCGAAACTGGAGAATCTTGAGCTTTCGTATGCGATAACGGTTCATAAAAGCCAGGGAAGCGAATTTGACGCTGTAATTCTGCCGTTTATTTTTCAAACGAACAGATTTATGAACAGAAATTTACTTTATACGGCAGTAACAAGAGCAAAGAAATTCATCTGCGTTTTGGGAAAATATGAAATACTTAAAAATATGATTCATAACAAAACGGTAGGCAAACGATATACGTTTTTGGGAGAATTTTTCAAAAAACGTGATGAAGAAAATAAACTTGGTTAATGAAAGGCAAAAATTATGTATCTTATAACAGGGCTTGGAAATCCCGGAGCAAAATATGATTATACACGTCATAACGCAGGCTTTATGTTCATTGATTATTTTGCTATGAAGCACGGTATACCCATGAAAAAAATAAAATTCAAGGGCATTGTCGGCGACGGCACGATAAACGGCGAAAAGGTTATTCTTTTAAAGCCTTCAACATTTATGAATTTGAGCGGTACAAGCGTTGTTGAAGCTATGAATTTTTATAAAATCCCGATTGACAGGCTTCTTGTTGTTTTTGATGATATTTCTCTTGAACTGGGAAGAATGAGAATACGAGAAAAAGGTTCTGCCGGCGGACATAACGGCATAAAAAATATAATATATCTGCTCGGAGCGGATAATTTCAAAAGAATAAAACTCGGAGTCGGAACAGAGGCTTTAAAACAAAAAGACCTTGCAGACTTTGTTTTGGACGAATTTTCAAAGGAAGAACTCAAAAAGTTTTCACAAAGCGTTGAAAACGCGGCTTCCGCCGCCGAATATATCATCGGCGGCGATACCGCAAGAGCAATGAATTTATATAATTCATAGAAGGCAAAAATTATGGACAAAAGCTTTTATAAAATTCTTGAAGGGTATAAACCCTTTTGCGAGCTTAAAGATGAGCTTAAAGAAAACAAAAAAAATAATATTGTTTCTGTAAACGGTTTGACAAGCGGTTCAATGACGCATATAACAGCGTCATTGACATACGCTCTGGATAAACCGTCTGTTTTGGTATGCAAAAATATAAATGAAGCGGAAAAAATCAGAAATATGGCGGAGTTTTTCGGAATAGACGTCTATCTTTTGCATCCGCACGAATTTGTATATTATGAAATATATGCAAAATCCGAAAACGAAAAACGCGAGCTTATCATGTTTTATGAAGCGTTTTATAACAAACGAAAGGGACTTTATATTCTGACTCCCAATGCTTTTTTGACGCCCGTTCCGAAAAAAGAGCTTATAGAAAAAAATTGCTTTACAATAAAAATCGGCGATGAAATTCCATCAAAAAAGCTTGGCGAATTGCTGTCTTACTATGAAAGAACAGATGTAACCGAAGCTCAGGGGCAATATAGCATACGAGGCGGAATTGCAGACATTTTTCCGTATACGTCAAATAAACCGTACAGAATAGAATTTTTTGGTGATGAGGTTGATTCAATCAGAGTTTTTGACCCGATAACAAAGCTTTCCGAAAAGAAAATTGATGAAGCCTATATCACAAACTTAAGCGAATATATGGTTTCCGACCCTAAAATTCTTTCGGAAAAGCTGCAAAAGCTTTCGGAAAAATCGGAAAACAGCGCAATAAAAGAAACTTTGGAGCGTGATAAAGACAGAATTTTAACTGACGGAGGACTTTACTGCTACGACAGATATTTTCCGCTTATTTCGGACGATTTGGCAATGCTTTCGGATTATATAGATTCCGATTTTTCCGTCTTTGCCGATGACCCGAACGCAATATATGAAAATATGGAAAATATGTATGCCGAGCACAGCGAATATATCGTAGATTTGGTATCTAAAGGAACAGTTATAAAAGAAAATGCGGAATTTTTCAAAAGTCCTATAGACGATTTTTTGAAGCTTTACCGAAACACAGTAGTTCATTTTGGCTTTATACGAGATAATTTTGCGCACAAAATTCCCAAAAAACGTGTTGAAATCCCCGTCAAAGAGATTTTTTCATCTTCAAGAAGCATGAATACATTTTCGGAGGAGATAAACGATTATTTGAATGACGGTTATTTTGTGCTTATTCCCGGAAGAAGTGAACAAAAAGCACAGAGGCTTTCGTTTACGCTTTCAAATTATGATATAACCGCTCCCGTGTCTGTGGAATTTTCCGAAGTAAAGAAAGGAGTGCATATACTCCCGAAAAGCGGATTTAACGAAGGCTTTTCATATCCCGATTTGAAATTTGCGTTTTTCTCCGATATATATATGAACGAACGCAAGCCAAAAAAGCATAAGGCTGTAAAAAACGAAAATGCAATCATGAATTTTTCCGACCTTGCGGTTGGAGACTATGTTGTCCACCCTGTTCACGGTATCGGCGAATATTTGGGCATTGCGAGACTAAAAATAGAAAACGAGCAAAAAGACTTAATAAAAATAAAATATTTCGGCGACGATTATCTTTATATCCCTGTAAACCAGCTTAATACACTTTATAAATATATCGGTGCGGAAGAAAAAACCGTACGTTTAAACAGGCTTGGCGGTGCGGAATTTGATAAAGTAAAAAGAAGCGTCAAAAAAAGCTGTGCCGACCTTGCGGATAAGCTTATAGAGCTTTATAAAAAAAGAGAGTTGGCGCAGGGCTTTAGATATCTTCCCGATGACGATTTGCAAATGCAGTTTGAACGCACATTCCCATATGAGGAAACAGCCGACCAGCTTAATTGTATCGATGAAGTGAAAAAGGATATGGAAAGCGATAAACCCATGGACAGACTTGTCTGCGGTGATGTCGGCTACGGAAAGACTGAAATAGCCATGCGTGCCGCTTTTAAAGCGGTTTTGAGCGGTAAACAGGTTGCGTATTTAGCGCCTACAACCGTACTTGCAAATCAGCATTACAATACCTTTATAAAACGTATGAGCGATTTTAGCGTAAATGTTCGCCACTTATCGAGATTTTGTTCAAAGAAAGAAATTTCAGAAACGATAAAACAGCTTAAAAGCGGTGAATGTGATATAGTTATAGGTACGCATCGCCTGCTTTCGAAAGATGTTGAATTTAAGGATTTGGGGCTTCTCATAATCGATGAGGAACAGCGTTTCGGCGTTCGCCATAAAGAAAAAATCAAAGAAATGAAAACGGGAATCGATATTCTTACATTAAGCGCAACACCGATACCACGTACGCTTAATATGGCTATGATGGGAATCCGAGACGTTTCTACCCTAAAGGAACCGCCCTGCGACAGACACCCTGTAAGAACATACGTTATGGAATATAACCCCGCTGTCGTATATGACGCAATAAAAAAAGAGCTTATGCGTAACGGACAGGTGTTTTATATCTATAACAGAGTAGACAGCATATATTCCGCCGCAAAGAAAATAAGCGATATGTTCCCCGATAAAACCGTCGAAGTGGCTCATGGCAAGCTTTCAAGAGAGCAAATGGAGGATATTTTTTACAGAATGTCTTTGGGAGAGGTTGATATACTCGTCTGCACAACTATTATCGAAACCGGTATCGATATTCCGAACGTTAATACGATGATTATAGAAAATGCCGATTATTTCGGTCTTTCGCAGCTTTATCAGCTGCGCGGAAGAGTAGGACGTTCGTCAAGACTTGCTTATTGTTACTTGACGTACAGACAAAACAAAAGCATTTCGGAAATTTCCGAAAAGAGACTGCGTGCCATAAAAGGCTTTACCGAATTTGGTTCGGGATTTAAAATCGCTGTCAGAGATTTGGAAATCAGAGGTGCGGGCAACATTTTGGGAGCGGAACAGCACGGTCATATGGGCGCTGTCGGATACGATATGTATTTACAGCTTTTGGACGAGGCTGTAAAAGAACGCAGGGGCGAAACGGTTAAGCCGAAAACCGCCTGCCAGGTTGACCTTAAGGTCTCCGCATTTATACCCGATACGTATATTTCCGATCATAATACAAAGCTTGAAATTTACAAAAAAATATCGCTTATCGAAAATAAAGACGATATGTCAGAGCTTGAAAACGAGCTTCAAGACAGATTTTCAAAAATCCCCAAGGAAACGCTCAATCTTATTTATATTTCATATATAAGAACGCTTTGCGAGAAAATAAATATATATGACGTTGGAGAGTTTTCGGGTACCGTAACTTTTAAAATGACTGAAATTACAAACGAATTTGTAAAATCCGTTTTGAGTGCGGACAGAAAATATAAGGGTAAAATCCTTTTCGGAGCAGGCGCAAAACCTTATTTTTCATTGAAAACCGTTACGCTTGACAAAGCAAAAGAAATTATGGAATTTTTGGAAAAAATATTAAATCTTTGTTACAATTAGAAAAAGCATTGCAATTTTTGCAAAAATGTTGTATAATAGAATAAATATATACGGAAAAAAGAACGAGGTGGTATTTTTGAAAAAAATTAAAGCGGCGGCGCTTATGCTCATTTTATCTCTTTTGATTTCTTCGTGTTCGTCAGGAACTGATGCGGAGGTTTTCGCAACTGTGGGCGAAGAAACGGTCAGCGTGGGCGAGGTTGCCTTTTTGACGGCTCAAAGTACGGAAAATATCAAAAAACAAATGGAAGGAATGTCCGATTCCGAAAAGCAGGACTACTGGAATACCGATGTTGACGGCAAAAAGCCTGCCGATGTTATAAAAGAAAATGCGGCGGAATACCTTATTAATTATGCCGTATTTGCTCAAGCCTGCAAGGACGAGGGTATAACTGCTTCTTCAAGTGAGGTAAAGGCGAGAATGAATTCCGCATATCCGCAGGACGACCTTAAGAAATATAAAAATACTTACGGTATTTCGACCGATTCCGTTAAAAAAGTTGTACGCAAGCAAATACTGTATCAAAAGTATGTCGCAAGAGTGCTTGAAAAAAAGGAGGAGTTCACTCCCGATGAAAGCAAACTCACAGAACTTTTTAAAAACAATTATATAAAGGCAAAGCATATTTTGCTCTTGACCACCGATATGAGTACGGGTGAAAAATATTCGGCAGATAAAATCGAAGAAACAAGAAAAAAAGCGGAGGATTTACTTAATAAAGTGAAAAAAGGCGAGGATTTCGATGAGCTTATGATGGAAAATTCTCAAGACCCGGGACTTCAATCAGCGCCAAACGGCTATGTCTTTACAGAGGGTGAAATGGTTTCGGAATTTTATGATGCCGCAAAGAATTTAGAAGTAGGCGGAATATCCGATATTGTTGAAACAAGCTACGGTTTCCATATTATAAAGCGTGTTGCGCTTTTAGACACCGATATGGCGGCAAAAAAAGATGAACTCGTTTCAAAATACAAAAACGATTATACCGATAAATTCGCAGAAGATTTGAAAACAAAATACGATGTTAAACAAGATGACTCCCAATTAAACGGAATCACTGTTAATACAGATAATTAAAAAACGAAAGGCAGAAAGAAAAATGAAAAAAATCACAGCAGTGTTATTAACACTAATCATGACGGCAAGTATGTTTACGGCATGCGGAAAAAAAGAAGAGAAAACAAATTCCGACAATATGCAACCCCCCAAGTATGAGGATGTCAAGCTTTCAGACGGTATAATTGCGGAGGTAAGCGGTGAAGATATTACAGTCGGCGAAATTAAGTTTTATCTTGCACAGTATTGCGAAAGCATATACAGCCAAAACCAGATGTCTGAAGCTACCGCTGAGGAGAAGAAAGCATTTTGGGACAGAGACCAAGACGGCGTTAAGCTTAAAGACAGCTTTTATGATAACGCTCTTGACGGATATATCGGTCTTGTAGCTATGATGAAAACAGCTAATGAAAAAGGCATCGAAGTAACGGATGATGAAGTAAAGGCAGAGCTTTCGCAGGACGGCATGAGAGATGCACTTGAACATTATCTTTCAACCTACGGTATAACCGAGGAAACGATTACGTCATATATGAAAAAGCAGATGACATATGAAAAATATGCGCAGCAGTATATCGACAATGATGAAAGAATGAATATTTCCGATGATAAAATCAAGGAATATTTCAAAGAGAATTATATCAAAGCACAGCACATTTTGAAAATGACTATTGACAAAAATACAAATGCCCCGCTTTCCGAAGACGAAAAGAAAGCCGCACATGATAAAATAGAAGCGATTTTGAAGGAGGTCAAGGAGGGCGGTAAAGACTTTAAAGAGGTTATGGAAGCCGAAACGGAGGACGAAGGTTCGAAAAGCCAGCCTGACGGCTATGTTTTTAAAGAAGGCGATATGGTAACGGAATTTTATGAAGCTGCAAAAAATCTTAAAGATAATGAAATATCCGATATTGTTGAAACATCTTACGGCTATCATATTATAAAAAGAATACCGCTTGACATAGACAAAGACCTTGAAGCAAACAAAGATAACATAACCTCGGCAATCAAAACAAAAGCTTTTCAGGAAATATTGAAGGAAACAAAAGATAAAATGGAAGTAAAAGCGGATTACTCACAGTTATACGCAATAGAAGGAATATTATATTAATAAATTTGAGGCAAGCGGCAACGCTTGCCTCGGTGAATGTATGAGAAAAGGAAAATAAAAATGGAAAATGAATTCAGACAACTCAAGAAACGGCTTATAGAAGAAGATTTTTCTTATCTTAATTCCGCACAGGCGGAGGCTTGCTTTTGCACGGAAGGTCCCGTGCTTATACTTGCTGGCGCAGGAAGCGGAAAAACGACAACTCTTATAGCGAGAAGAGAGTAGATGATAAAATACGGAAATTCGTATGAAACGGACTATCTTCCCGAAGAACTTACTCGGGACAAGCTTAATGCGATGAGCAAAAAGAGCATTTCCGAACTTACGGAGGAGGAAAGCTTTTTCTTAAAGTATAAGCCTATATCTCCGTATCATATCATGGCAATAACGTTTACGAATAAAGCGGCGGGCGAGCTGA
>USLP01000027.1 GCA_900555525.1 uncultured Eubacteriales bacterium | reverse complement strand
TTATATTCATTAGGATTATTTATAAAGTATTTTCCTAATAGTATTTTTTCACTTGCACCTTTTATATTTTTTAATCTCATAACTCACCACAAATAGTATTATAGCACATTTATTGCTATTTGCATATAATAAAGTAAAGGAATGTGATGATATGGATAATAGAGACATGATGCAGTATGGTTATTTTCAGAATATGCCAGGCAATATGATGTATGGTAATTTTGGTTATCAAGGGCCTCCAGGTAGTTTAATGAATGGAATGCCATACGCTACTCAGGGAATGAATTATGGTTCTAGTAATTTACAAAATAATACGATTGGTTATGATAATGGTAACAATACTTTATATGAAATTAATAATAGACTAAATAGTTTAGAATCAAGAGTTAAGGTTTTAGAGCAGAGACTAGCTAATAATAATTCTTATCAGGATGATGGTTCTATGTATATGTTATAAAAAGAGAGCTTAAATGTACATTCGCTCTCTTTTATTATTTTTCTTTTTATCTTTAGGATAATATTTCTCTACTAGGCATACTTTCTTTTTCTTTAGGCTCTCTTTAGGATCAATAATTCTTTGATTGGTAGAGCCTCTAAAAACACAATCATAACTTTTCTTATCAAGGATGAATGGTCCATCCACGAGAACATCTATTTGTTTTAGCAGTTCTATTATTTTAGGATTTGCTTCTCCTAGTTTAAGTAAGTTTTCATATGTGAATCCTGTATAACACCAGATATTCATTTTTTTAGATTTTATGTATTTTGCAAGTTCAAGACAGGCATCTACTTGATACATAGGATCTCCTCCGGAGAGAGTTATTCCATCTTGACCTTCAAGACTATCTATTTGGGCTTTAACCTCTTCAATGTCTAAGAGAATACCATCATCAAATGAATGTGTACTAGGATTATGGCATCCTAAACACTTGTGTCCGCAGCCTTGAGTCCAAAGAACTGCTCGTACGCCTTCTCCATCTACAATGCTATCAGCCTGTAATATTGGAGATGCTAACCTTATTTCCATTATTTTTTCAATCGTCATCAAAAATGGAGATAATTTTAGAGTAAAACTCAAAAAGAATTTTTTCCGGCATTTTCAAAATGTAGTGATTTTTAGAGTTCCTATCCAAGAACTATGGTGTAATTGTTTAGATGCTGTGGATTGGTTTATTGCTCTTACCACTTGATGGTATAAAAAACGCTCTACACTACCCTGTATTCAGACGGTGTCATGCCCATAATTGATTTAAATGCGCGGTTAAACGAACGTACATCTAAAAATCCGCAATTATAGGCTATCGCAGAAATTGTATTTTTTGAATTTAACAATTCCGGAATGGATTGTTCAATCCGATATGCCGTTAGATAATGATAGAATGTCTGTCCGGTAATCTCTTTAAAATAATGTGCGAAATAGTATTTTGAATATCCGCAATATTGCGCAATGTCAGCAAGAGAGAAAGAATCTTTGTAATGCTTTTCTATATATTCGCCGCTTTTTTTCAGAATTGACAAAGTTGTAATATTTTTTTTCCGCTTTTCGGTATTCAATTTATTTATGCTACCACTGCGCATAATTTGATACACGATTTTACAGGAAATAGATTTTACAAGAAAAGAATATCCTTTTTCTACGTTTTCCGCTGCATGTTTTAAGCTTTTTATACTTTGCATCAGTTCGTCATTTAATTTGGTTGCCGCCTTAATAATGGCAGGAGAAATTCTAAGCGAGTAAAAGTCAATATCTTCTACCGAATCATTGCAGCTAATTTTTATCACATAAGTGTGATTTTCTTCAAAAGATGAAAAACTATGTATTTCACCCGGCATAAAGATACAAATATCTCCGGCTGAAGCGCAAAATTTTTCATTTTCACACACGACCGAAACCTCTCCCGAAATGACGGTAACAATTTCAATTTCCTCATGAAAATGAGAAAAATAATTCAGCCGTTGCCTATCAAAATCCATATATGGGTAATTCATTCTTGCCTGATTCACTTTTTCAAAAAAAATTTCACTCAATTTCAAAGTCCCCCTTCAATTTGCAAATAATTGTGCTAATTGTTATTATATCACCTATTCTATAAAAAAGCAATATCTGTCGCATAAAAAGCTATAATTGTTATTGAAAATAAATTGTAGTTATGATAAAATAAAATAAGCTAAGATAAGTGAGGTTATGACAATGACGGAACAATTTGGTAATATTTCAAAAATAAACTACGAGGGTCCAAAGTCAAAGAATCCGTTTGCATTTAAGTTTTATAACAAGGACGAGGTTCTCGGCGGCAAAAAAATGAGCGAGCATTTAAAGTTTTCCATGGCATATTGGCATACGTTGGTTGCCGATGGCACGGATATGTTCGGTGTGGGTACAATTGACAAAAGCTTAGGCGAAAAAGAGCCTATTGAAATTTATAAGAAAAAGGTATATGCCGCATTTGAAATTATGAATAAGCTTGGGATTGAATATTTTTGCTTTCATGACCGAGATATTGCTCCCGAAGGAAAATCGCTTGCGGAATTCCAGCAAAACCTTGACATAATAGTGCCGATTATCAAAGAACAAATGAAAAAATACGGTATCAAGCTTTTGTGGGGTACGGCAAATTGCTTTGCCGCACCAAAATATATGCACGGGGCATCTACCTCCTGCTGTGCCGATTCCTTTGCATATGCTGCAGTTCAGGTAAAAAAAGCAATTGATATCACGATTGAGCTAGGCGGAAAAGGTTATGTGTTTTGGGGCGGCAGAGAGGGATATGAAACGCTTTTAAATACCGATATGTCATTGGAGCAGGACAATTATGCGCGATTTTTAAAAATGGCGGTTGAATATGCCAAAGGCAAAGGCTATGACGGCGGTTTTTACATTGAACCGAAACCGAAAGAACCCACAAAGCATCAATATGACTTTGACGCCTCAACGGTGCTTGCCTTTCTTCGCAAATATGATCTTTTAAAGGATTTTAAACTGAATATCGAAGCAAACCACGCAACGCTTGCAGGACATACATTCGAGCATGAACTTTGCGTGTGCAGAATAAATGATGTTCTCGGCTCGATTGATGCAAATCAGGGGGACTGCCATTTGGGCTGGGACACAGATCAATTTCCGACCGACGTTTACAGCACAACCTATGCCATGCTCGAAATTTTGCGTGCCGGCGGCTTTAAAAACGGAGGATTGAACTTTGATGCAAAAGCAAGACGTGCATCAAACACAATTGAAGACATTTTTCTTGCGCATATTGCCGGAATGGACGCATTTGCCCTGGGATTAAGAAATGCGTATAAGCTGATTGAGGACGGCAGAATTGATGAATTTATAAAAAAGAGATATGCCTCCTATGACAGCGGAATCGGAAAAAAGATTGTTGCGGATCAAACCAATCTTGAGGAATTGTCGGAGTATGCGCTTTCTCTAAAAGACGTTAAGCCTGAAAGCAGACGACAGGAATATCTGGAGAGTGTTGTCAACCAAATCATTTTTAATATGGAGTAAACTTATGAAATATTTAATCGGAATTGATATAGGAACCTCCGGCACAAAAAGTGTTTTGTTTGATACGGAGGGTAACACGGTTGCATCGGCAATGGCAGATTATCCGCTCTATCAGCCGGAAAACGGCTGGGCAGAGCAGAATCCGCAGGACTGGTGGAAGGCTGTTTGCAGTACCTTAAGCGAAATTTCAAAAAAGGCATGCGGTGAAATTTGCGGTATTGGGCTTTCCGGGCAAATGCACGGATTGGTGATGCTGGATGAAAATAATGAGGTAATTCGCGATGCAATTATTTGGTGCGATGGCAGAACGACCGAAGAATGCAATGAAATCGAAAGCATAATCGGACACGACCGATTGCTTGAAATCACCGGAAATCCGGCATTGGAAGGTTTTACGGCGTCAAAAATTATGTGGGTGAAAAAGCATGAGCCCGAAAACTTCAGACGCTGTCGGCATATCTTACTGCCAAAGGATTACATACGATATATGCTGACAGGCGTCTATGCAACCGATATGGCTTTGTGCGGAGGCGGCGCAAAGGGAAGCTTTTGGCGCAGTATGATTGCTGATATATTCAATATGCCAATCAAAATCATGCAATCGGAGGAAGGTCCTGCGCTCGGTGCCGCAATCTTAGCGGGATGTGCATCAGGTATATTCAAAAACGTTCCCGAGGGCTGCGAAAAGCTCGTGAAAGCAAGACATAAACAGCAACCAAACAAAACAAACCATACAGAATACGAAAAATATTATGAAATATACAACAGCCTGTATCCGTCGCTGAAAAGCAATTTCTCAATGCTTGCGGATTTGGCAAATAAAAGAAAGGATTGATTTTATGAAGTGGGTTTCAACAACTGAAAATGAAAAATGGTCGGAAAAAAATAAGTTTTCCGACAAAGAAGGCAAAAAACTTGTGGTCGGTGAAAAAATAGGAAAACCGTTGTATGGCTGGGGGGGTGCTGTATCAGCGAAATATGCACAAAGGCGGTTTTCGGACTTTCGGAGAATCAGAAAACAGCAATATTTGATGAGCTGTTTTGAATCGACGGCTGCAACTTTAATTATTGCCGCCTGCCTATCGGAGCAAATGATTTTGCGGAAAGCTGGTATAGCTATAACGAAATTGACGGCGATTACGAAATGAAAAACTTCTCCATTGAGCGCGATCAAAAATACATCATTCCGGCAATTAAAGAGGCGCAAAAACGTTCTCCGGAAATCATGTTCTACGCATCGCCCTGGAGTCCTCCGACATGGATGAAATTTCCGAAAGTATGCAATTACGGTCAGATTGTTGAAACTGATGCGAATTTAAAAGCATATGCCAAGTACTTAAAAAAATATCTTGAAGAATACAAGAAAAACGGAATAGATATTAAACAAATTTTCTTCCAGAATGAGTTTATATCAGACCAAAAGTTTCCTTCGTGTGTATGGAAGCCGGAAACGATTGAGAAGTTTTTGGCAGACTATCTCATTGATGAAATCGGTGAAATGGCTGATATATGGTTTGGTACATACAACGGTCCGGAGACGGATTGGAGGCAGCTCACAACCCGATACTATCAATACGTCGGAACAATTATGCAAAATGAGAAGTGCAGAAACAGCATAAAAGGTATGGGATTCCAATGGGCAGGCCGTACTGCGATAATTCAGGCAAAAGAGGATTTCCCGAATATGGATTTCATTAACAGCGAAATGGAATGTGGTGATGGAAAAAATACTTGGGAGCATGCTATTTATACATACGAATTAATGCATCATTATTTCAAATTCGGAGCAAAAGCAAATGTCTACTGGAATATGGCGCTTGAAAATGAAGGATTAAGTTCCTGGGGCTGGTATCAGAATTCGCTGATAAGCGTAAAAAACGGCGAATATGTATTCAATCCTGAATTTTACGTATACAAACATTTTTCGCATTTTGTAAAACGCGGAGCTGTTATGCTGAAAACGAGCGGTGAATTTTCTTCCAATACAACAGTGTTCGAGAACCCGGATGGTTCACGTATTGCAATTGTTATGAATCCGTTTTCTGAAGAGAAAATTCTGACAATTGAATGTAACAATTACGTTTTGAAACCCCGTTCGTTTAATACAATCATTTTGTAATACATTTAATTTTAAAGCGGAGTGTTGATTTTGGTTATTTCAACAACTCCGCTTTTATTCTTTGAAAATATTAAATTAAGGCATTATGCCAATTGCATCAACCAATCCTACTTCTTTAAACAAGCTTTTAAGCTCCTGGAAACCTCATAATTAAAGTCAACGTGTCCCGGTGTGTCGATAAGATTGAAAATATATTCTTCACCATCGTTCGCTTTATACAAAAGCCGTACCGCTCTTGCTTTTATGGTAATTCCTCTTTCACGCTCCAAATCCATATTATCAAGGAGCTGATCCTCCATCTGACGTTCGGAAACAACACCCGTTTTTTCCAAAAGTCTGTCAGCAAGTGTGGATTTACCGTGATCTATATGTGCAATAATCGAAAAATTGCGTATTTTTGAAAGATGTTCGTTCATTTATAGTACTCCTGTTTTGTTAGATATACAAATACATTATTGATTATATCACAAAAAAAAGAGTTTGTAAATATTTTTCTTAAAAGTTATTAAATTTTTTTCAAAAACCGACATTATAACAAAAATCGAGAGAACTTTGTCCCTCGATTCTTGTTATTCTTTTCCCAAAAATTTGGCATAAGCCTTTATTTCACGTTCAAATTTATTGTTTCCGCCCTTATAATACTTACGGTTTTTGATGTTATCGGGCAGATACTGCTGTTTCACATAATTGTTTTCGTAATCATGCGCATATTTGTATCCTACGCCCCTGTTAAGCTCTTCACTGCCCTCATAGTGGCTATCCTTCAAATGAAGCGGAATATCTCCGCAGTTGAAATTCTTAACGTCCGACATTGCAAAATCAATCGCCGTAATAACGGAATTGGATTTCGGCACAGTCGCAAGCAGGATAACAGCCTGTGCAAGCGGTATCCGTCCTTCGGGCAATCCGAGCTGAACGGCGGAATCGCAAAGCGATTTTACGATAGACGCCGCCTGCGGATATGCCATTCCTATATCCTCAGAGGCAATGACGAGAAGACGGCGACACGGCGAAATCAAGTCGCCTGCCGAAAGCAGTCTTGCAAGATAATGAAGCCCTGCATTTTCATCGCTTCCTCTTATTGATTTTTGAAAAGCCGACAAAATATCATAATGACTGTCGCCGAATTTGTCATATCTAAAGTTGTTTCCACTCGTAACCGCAGACGCTTCCGTTTCCGTTATAATGGGTTTTCCCTCATCGTTCGTCTTTGCCAAAAGCGAACACA
This sequence comes from uncultured Eubacteriales bacterium, assembly GCA_900555525.1. Lineage (GTDB taxonomy): Bacteria > Bacillota > Clostridia > UMGS1840 > UMGS1840 > UMGS1840. The sequence goes on along the minus strand of USLP01000027.1, from coordinate 3,065 downwards.
TCTCAACGGCATTTATAGCTTTTCGGCAGTCGCCGCAGGAGTTCATCGCAATATATTCTTTAGCCTCATGTGTAAACTCTATTCCGCTTTCATCATGTAAAATCGCCGCCGCTCTTTCTACGGCAAGCAAAATATCCGCCTCCGAAAGCTCCTTAAACTCAAAAACGGTACAGCGTGACAAAAGCGCATTATATATGTAGAAATTCGGATTTTCGGTAGTACCCGCAATAAGCGTTATAAGTCCTTTTTCCACATATTCCAAAAGCGACTGTTGCTGCTTTTTGTTAAAATTCTGAATCTCATCAAGATATAAAACAACGCCGTTTGAACCCAAAAAGCCGTCCAAATCCGCAATTATCGCCTTTATGTCAGCAACGGACGCATTTGTCGCATTAAGCTGATACAGTTTTTTATCGGTGCGTTTTGCTATAATTTTGGCAACCGTTGTTTTCCCCGTTCCGCTCGGTCCGTAAAAAATCATATTCGGAATGACGTTTTGCTCATATATCCTCCGAAGCGGTGCATTTTCGCCAACGAGATGCTTTTGACCGAACACCTCTTCAAGGTTATCGGGTCTCAATCTGTCGGCAAGCGGCTTATTCATAAAGCTTGTACCTTGAAACGAGCTCTTTTACGGAATTTCTCACTTCGTCCTTTGTGCCTTCAAAATCCGTAAGAGTCATTTTTATAAGTCTTGCTATAAGGCGCATATCGTCCTCTTTCATCCCCCTCGTCGTTACGGCGGGAGTACCTATTCTGATACCGCTTGTAATAAACGGAGACTGGGGATCGTTGGGAATTGCGTTTTTGTTTACGGTTATGGAAACCTCATCAAGGTTATGTTCCGCTTCCTTGCCCGTTACTCCGAGTTTTCTCAAATCAAGTAAAATCAAGTGGTTATCCGTACCGCCCGAAACCATGTCAACATCGATTTTTGAAAATTCATCAGCCATAGCCGCCGCATTTTTCACGATTTGTTTCTGATAATTTTTGAAATCGTCCGTAAGCGCTTCGCCCAAAGCAACAGCCTTACCTGCGATAACGTGCATCAAAGGACCTCCCTGCAAACCGGGGAATACGGCTTTATTGATAGCCTTTGCGTACTCTTCTTTGCACATAATCATTCCGCCTCTGGGGCCTCTCAATGTTTTATGCGTTGTTGTGGTTACAAAATCCGCATAAGGAACGGGACTTTCATGAAGTCCTGCCGCAACAAGACCTGCGATATGCGCAATGTCAACCATAAGAAGCGCACCGCATTCTTTTGCAATTTCGCTTATCTTCTTAAAATCTATAATTCTCGGATATGCGCTTGCACCCGCAACGATAAGCTTCGGCTTATTCGTCATGGCAAGCTCGTACATTTTTTCATAATCTATTCTATGCGTAACGGAATCAACGCCGTACGGAACAACGTTAAAATATTTTCCCGAAATATTAACGGGGCTTCCGTGGCTCAAATGACCGCCGTGAGCAAGATTCATTCCCAAAATCGTATCGCCCGGATTGAGCATTGCAAAATAAACTGCCGTGTTTGCATTTGCACCCGAATGGGGCTGAACATTCGCGTGTTCACAGCCGAACAGCTTTTTTGCACGCTCTATTGCAAGATTTTCAACAATATCCACGCACTCACAGCCGCCGTAATATCTCTTTCCCGGATATCCTTCGGCATATTTATTGGTAAGGCAGCTTCCGGCGGCCTTCAGCACATTTTCGGACACAAAGTTTTCCGATGCTATAAGTTCTATCGTGCTGTTCTGCCGGTTCTGCTCCCTTTGTATAAGCTCAAATACCTTGTCCATTATATCTCTCCCGCATTAAAGCTGCTTTTCCGCACACGCCTTTGCGTTGGCTATGAATCGCCTGAACAGCGGGGTGAAGTCCGGCGTGCGGCCGTCGTTATATTTGCCGCTGAGGCGCTCGGGGTGGAACTGGGTGCCGAATATGGGCAGGGATTCGTGCTCGAATGCCTCAACTATGCCCTCTATCGAGTGCGCGGTCGCCCTCAGGCCGGGGGCAAGCTGCTTTATGGCCTGATGATGGGTGCTGTTGGTTTTGAACCTCTCGCCGAAAAGCTCATGCAGTATGCTGCCCGGCTCGGCGTATACATAGTGGCGAATGTCCTTATCGCTATGCACATAGCCGCATTGCTCCACCAAATCCTGATAGAGCGTGCCGCCGAGGGCTACGTTGAGCATCTGTACGCCGCGACAAATGCACATTATCGGCTTCTTGCGCGCCGTAAAGCCGCGTATCAGCGCCAGCTCGAACTCCGTGCGCGGCGGGTCTGTCTTTACGGTGTCGTTAAGCACCTCTTCGCCGTAAAGGCCGGGCTCAACATCCCTGCCGCCCGTGAGCAGAAGCGCGTCGCAAAGCTCGCTCAGCTCTTCCGCCCCATGCTCCGGCCCAACCACAGGCACGCCGCCCGCGCTGTATATCGCGTCGCAATAGGTCATGGTCATCTGTATCTCGCGCGTGGCTTCGGGGAACACGGCGTTATTGGTGCTGCTGGTAACGCACACTACGGGCTTTGAACCTATCATCTTATCTTTTCTCCTTCGTCAAAAAACGCTATGCGTATGGTATCACGTTTGCGGCAATTTGGCTACCCGAATTATTTTCGGTGTTGACAAAAGAAATTTGATATGATATGCGAACGGACAAAACCACACTTTTCATAAAATGGTATTGTCAGTGGGCTATCGCCTGTTCCCACTTGCAGAATGGCATATTGCTCTCTGTAATTATTAACAATAAACTCAATTAAGGCTCTTGCATAACCTTTCCCTTGATATTCTGGAACTGTCGCAATGTTCTTGATTTCAAGTATGTCATTTTCTTTATCGGTTATGACACACTCACACTTGACCCCATTATCATCAAGTACATACATCTTGCCGTTATCAAGATAACGGTCAACCATATCTTCCTGCTCATCTGCTAATAGGAGCAAATCAAGATATTGTTTTTTATTTTCTTTAACTTCAATAATTTTCATCAATCGCACCCACAAATTTCGATTTGCGAAACCGGGAGTCATCTTAATCAAACAATGTTCTCAG
>USLP01000026.1 GCA_900555525.1 uncultured Eubacteriales bacterium | reverse complement strand
CGGACGTTCCGCTCGTTACACCGTTTTTAACCGCCCAGGAAACAGCCTGCGCATAGTCGGCGGAGCTGTCAACGTCCGAAAATACGTTTGTCGCTTCCGTTTTCGGACTGCCTGCGTTTTTCCAAAGATACAAAACCGTAAACGCTCTTGTACACGGCAAATTCGGCTCAAACATATTTCCCGAAACCATATCCTTGCCCTTTGCCCATGTTGCCGCATCGAAATAATAAGCATTGGAAATTACATCGTTAAATGCCATGAACGAATCATATTTCGGACTTCCCACAGCTCTCCACAAAAACGTTAAAATCTGCGCGCGCGTGCACGTATCGTCGGGTGAAAAGGTTGTGGCGGACGTTCCCGTTGTAATGTTTTTATCTACCGCCCATTTTACGGCAGCGGCATAATATGCGTCGTCTCGCACGTCCTTAAAGCTTTTTGCGCTTTGTGCGGTTTTCTGCGTGTTTTCGTCAGCTTGGGTTGTTTTGCTCGGAGTGATTGAATCATTTGTACCGTTTGAACCCTGAGCCAAAAACCACGTGTATTTTACGGTAACGGTATTGCCGTTTTTGGTAACGTTTGTCGTCTTGTTTCCGTTCACTTTTACGGTCATTTTCTTCGCAGACGAAAAATACTTATCTAAATCAGGCTTAATGCCAAGCTCGACCGTAACGGTATAATCGGTGTTTTTCTTGAAAACCGTGTCGGACGGAGTCCATTTTACGCTTAAAACCTGTGTGCTTGCCTTTGCGGGCAAAGTTGCCGTGTCGGACGGTGTATTTCCAGCTATCGGCGCTTTAACCGTCAGATTGATTATTGAAACGGCGCTTGCCGCAGAAGCGGAAAACGACATCAGGCTTAAAATCATGCAAAAAGCCAAAATGCCGCTTATGTGTTTTTTAATTATCGATTTCACTTTTTTTCCCCCTTATGTATGGATAAATCCAACTGTCTCTGATAAAATTTTATCACTTTGCTTTTTGTTTGTCAAGTGATATGCAAAAATAAAATTAAATTTTATCAAAGCTTATTTGAAAATTAAAATTGATATTTGAGCACGGGAGGTCAAATATCCTATATATGTAAATATACTTATGTATAACGAACAGTTTTTCTGCATTTATTTTGGAGGAAATTAACAAATTTACCAAAAAGGCTTGACAAATACGACAGTTGTAGTGTATAATAAAATCATAATACGACAACAGTCGTAGAAAGCGGGGTAATTATCTTGAAAAACTTTGAAAAAAGACTTCCGGACGCGGAACTCGAAATTATGAAAGTGGTATGGCATAATGAGTGTCCCATATCCACAAGCGAGGTGAAACGAATTATTGACGAAGAAAGCGATGTCAAACGAACACAGCAAACCGTTCAAACGCTTATCAACAGGCTGATAGCAAAAGAATACATTGCAAAGGACAAACGGGGAAAGGAATATATTTATACACCGCTTGTTGCCGAAAAAGATTATGTCGAATTTGAAAGCGAACAATTTTTAAAAAAAATGCACGGAAATTCCGTCGCAAATTTAATGAGAGCATTGTTTGACAGCAAAAAAATAAGCGACGAGGATATTTCGGAGCTTGAAAAAATGTTTAAGGAAAAGAGAAAATGACGGAAATTATAAAACAAATTTTTGAGCAAAATGTAATTTCATCAGTTAAATTTTCGGTTGTAATTATTTTGCTTTTGGTTCTTACAAAGCCTGTTATGAAAAGGTATACGGCAGGTTTTCGGTATTATTCGTGGCTTGCGGTTATGATTATTTTTATGATACCGTTCGGAAAACTCGGCATAAGCTATAAGGTTCCGATATCGCCTGTGATAACAAACATACAAAGCGAAACAAGGGATATTCGCAATTGGTATGAACTAAAATCTGCCGCAGCAAACGGTTACGAAAACCGTACCCGTCAAACCCAATTACAGTGAACAAGCCGAAAATCAGCCATCGGAAGAAACGACAGCTACGGTAAAATACAAAACACCGATTGATGTGAAACTGATTTTCAGTATTATCTGGCTGATTGGTGCGGTGCTGTTTTTGGTTTTGCATATCAAACGATATTTTTCATTCAAAAGAGCGGTGAAAAGAATATCTTCACCACTTTGCGATGAAAACACTGCTGACATTCTGGAGTCGGAAAAGCAAAAGCTTAAAATTACTTCCGATATACCGGTAAGGGTTTCTTCTGCTGCCGATACGCCTATGCTTGTGGGAATTATTCATCCGTTTATCATATTAAGCGAAAATGAGTTTTCAAATGATGAACTGCATTTTATATTTCGCCACGAATTGATACATTACAAGCGAAAGGATATTTTGTATCAGCTTATCACGCTGATTTTTATATCGCTCAACTGGTATAACCCTTTTGCTTATATTATGGCACGGGCGATAGAAATTGATGGCGAAACGGCTTGCGACGAAAAAGTACTTAACGGAAAAGCGTATGAAACAAGGGTGTTTTACGGTGAAATGCTGATAAACTTTCTAAAAACACAAAATCAAAAAAAATCATATATGACTACAACATTTTTTGGAGGTAAAAAAGGTATGAAAAAGCGACTTACTCTGATAGCAAGTAAAAAAATAAGAAAAAAAGGAACGGCTGCAATGGCTGTTTTGATGGCGATTACCATTGCGGCGTCTATATGCGCCGCGGCAATGAGCAACGAGTTTTTTGACGAAATATTCAGCGGTGATACATCTTATCTGGCTGACTTTGTAAAAACAGAAAAACAAAGCGTAAGCGATGAAGACTATACGCTCACCCTTGAGCAATACTTGGTTGCGGAAAAACAGGCTATTGTTATTTTCTCGATTGAAGCACAAACTGACGCGGCAATCGCTGAATTTAATGCTGTTGACGAAAGAGGAAACAGCACTTTCTGGGATATAGATACAATCGGATTCGGTCCGGTTGATTATAACAAGGCTTACAGAAGCGGGTTCTCAACCGGTCCGTTGAACAAAAAATTTGATACCGAAAAAAAGAGATATTTTGTTCTGGAATGCAATTCGATTGAAAACAAAGAAAAAGTTGACTTTTATTTATGCATAAACAAAATAAAAGGTTCACCCAAAATTGTTTTCCCTATGAAAAGCAATATCGACACAAAGACGCTTAAATTCGATGATATTGAGGTTCGCTATAATCCGATATCGATTGAATTAAGCTATCCCGTAACAGAAGAAAATGTTTGCGATTGGTGCGACACCAAAACAAAGTACTTTTATTTCAGAATGAAAAACGGAGAAATTAAGACGTTCAGTCAGTTATACAAATGGGATGGCAGCAATATTGAAACAAATGTGGGGCATTTTCGTGCATGGGCAAAACGGATTATCAAACCCGATGAAATCAAAAGTATTATTGTAAATGATACGGAATATCCTGTAGACGATGTTTCAAAATCCCAAAAAATCGAAATCGACAACCGTTTGAAACCTTTCATGATTAAGCCTTATATTAAAGAGCATTTATGGCTGCCGCTAAGAGAATTTTGCGAAAAGCTTGGTGCGGATATAGTGTGGAACGAATCCGACCGCACCGCAACCGTTAAATACCGCGGTTCAACCTATGTGTTTACACCGGGCTCAACCAAGGTGATAATTGACGGTGAAACGGTTGATTATTACGACAAGTATAATGACCATACCACTTTTATTGATGAGAGCGGAAGAATGATTGTTTCTCTCGGTTTTGTGAGCAGAATGAATATCGATTGCCACGGATGTAATGTGTATAATGAGAATGGCGGCATAAATCCGAATGCAATGATGCACATAGTACCGTAATTATAAAAACACGCATACCGCAAAAAACGGTGTGCGTGTTTTTTAGTTTCAATAACTCTAACCTTTTTGCGGAAAATCTCGGTTTTCGGGCGGCGGAGAAATAAAATATATAATTTGCGCTTCTTACGGCTGCTTCTATGAAAATCGCCGTGCCGTCTGCCGCATACGCAAACGCTTTAAAAAATTTTATTTATAGCGTTGATTTTTAATTGCGGTTATTGACGCTGAAAGAAAATTCTGATATAATTAACTTAAGAAGTAAAAATATTAGATATAAGGGACTGAGAATATGAGATGCCAAAAATGCGGTAGTTTAGTAAATGATGGAGCAAAATTTTGTCAAGAATGTGGTTCTGAAATTGTAACTGAAACAAAAGAGTTAGAAGGTAACGTTTGTTGCCAATGCGGAAATATTCTTAAAAAGAATGCATTGTTCTGCAATAAATGCGGACATAAATTGTTAGAAAGTCAGACGGAATCGGAAAGAGGAAACAAATGTCCGCATTGTAATTTAATATTGAAAGATGAAGTGATGAAAAGCATAGACGCAACTCCCAAAAAGAAAAAAGATAACGGGCTTGTATTTTTAATTGTATTGCTTGTTGTTGCATTAACAGCAAGTGTATCGGTAATAGGATATGTTTATTTGCAGAATAATTTAGTTGATACAGAAATACTGAGTGGTGATGTATCTGCGGATAATAAAACAGAAAATTCGGGAAAGGCAGAATACATAGATGATAATTTTGATATTGAAAAAGAAGTCTTGAAAATCAGAGAACTATATAATGCGACTCAATCAAATTTATCAAATTTAACAAAAAAAGATAGTGTAAGCGGAAAAGTTAAATATTATGATGACAGCTCAAAACTTGTGAGAATGGATATACCGTCTAATTCAATAACATCTTATACAAAATATTATTATTTTGAAAACGGAGAGCTGTATTTTGCATTTGTGTTTGACGGCACAAAAGAAAACAGATTGTATTTTAAGGATAACAGATTGTTTAGATGGATAGATGAGGACGGTGAAATTCACGATAAAGAGCGTAGCAATAATACATTTATAGAATGGGAAAAAATTGTGCTGAATGATTTAAACGGTTAAGTCTAAATCTGCCCCCAAAAGTGTCTAACTTTTGGGGGCAGAACAGTCCCATTGTTTTTAATTATTCCTTTCACATCATTTTTGTTTTATTATACAAAATAAAATTGAGAATCGTGCAAGAAATTCATGATAATTTTGTGATGAAAAATCAAAAAAATCCTTCAATGCTCCAAAAAAGGTACATCTTACGTTGTATAATAGTATTAACATTTGATTTTACAGAATATTTTTTGAGTAAAAATGGAGTAGTTTATAATGGATATTTATAGCTTTGAAGGTCTTTGTTCCTACACCCCGGACATCGAAATTGAAAAAAGAGAAAATAAATTCGGTATCATTTATCTGCCGACCGGTGAAATACTGTTACCTTTTGAATATGAAAATATAATAATTAACGGTTACGCAATAAATAATTTTTTTGTTGTCAAAAACGGATTGTTTGGCGCAATTCATTTTGAGGGATTAAGAAATACCAAATATGACTTTTTTAAAAAAAGAAAAGATTTACCGAAATATTGTGAAAAGCCTAAGCTTGTTTGTGATGTCCCGTGTAAATATGATTACTTCCATGCTTTCAATTCTTGTGAATCGGCATTTTTCAATAATCAAGAAAACGTATATCTGTATACCGACAATAAAAATACGGTTATTCACTTTGAAGAAATAGAAATAGATAACTATCATTCCGCATGGGGAAGAAAAAACAACACACTCTATCTCGTATCATGGGGAGAAATAAAATATAAGGAACCGTTTAAGGATTTCAGATTTTATGCCTTGAATAATTATTATGCTTATGTTGATTTTGATAAAAATGAAAAGCTGGTAAATATTGAAGGAAAAATGACTCTCTTAAAATATGTCGGAACTTTGTCTTTGCCGTTAGAACAGCTTTGCTTTGACGGTGAAATTATTGATTTTGAGTATTATTCAAAAACATTTACAGTATCATCTCAAGAAATAACGTATAACGATACAAAATTATTGGGCATATGCGAAAAAAACGGTAAATACATAACATTTCCGTTTGCTCACACATTAAAATATGTCGGAAAAAACCGTTTTATAGCAAACTGCAGCAATGGTAAATACGGATTGTGTGAAATAAAATATCGTGGTCGGGTTGAAACCGATTGCGGTTCGGAAAATCTTTATGATTTGTTTCCCGAATTCATATTAAAGGGATATGATTCTGTAGTTTTTATCGGCAAGGGTTACTATCACTTTTCCAAAGAAGGCGAAGCGGTTGTTATTTATAATTCCAATGACGGAAGCATGATAAACCAGTTCTGAAAATGGTGCGGAGGGGCGTCCGCCCCTCCGCATTATTCGGCAGATAAAATATTTACTATTACAATTTTTTGGCGGTATTATATACGGTATTTTTGCTTCTATTTTATAATTTCGTTTACCCATTCTATTATTTCGGGTGATTCGTATACAATCAATTCTTGCCATATTCCCGCATAATAAAGCCCTTCCGTACTCGATTTTGCGGAGTTTTTTCTTTTTCCGTATACGTGTTTAGGTTCTAAAAATGGGTGTTTAATCCATGTGGCACGGGAACAGCCTTCTTTTGTGAGAACACGTTTCTTGGAAAAATCAAATGTGCCGTAGCCTTTCATACTTGGACAAAAACTCAATTTTTCAGCAGGAATATAAAGTGCGTTTTTCTTATTTTGCAATCTTTTATCTGTCGCATGAGGATGCCAGATGTATTTTTTTATTTGTTCTTTATCGGTTAGTATTTCGCCTATCTGCATATATCCGTATATGGCATGAAGGTCTGCATAATCATAAAAATTATCTGATGTCTTTTTTGTATAAAAGCTGTAAGCTCCGTTTTTTTCATAACATTTTTTAAACCAGCCAAAAAACAGAAACAAATCCCCTTTTTCCACTCCTGCATTTTTCAACGTTCCTTGAGGACTGCCAATCTGACCAAATGCGGGTTTCCAATTCGACGGTTTTGTTTTTCTTGCATTATCTCTTATGTCGGGATCCAAATGACAGCTGTTATATGTATGCTTTGGTTTCAGATTTTCCAATAACTGCAAATATGAAATATTGTCATGCATTAAATCTTCATATTTGTCATTGTCGGTTGACGGTATTGGCATGGAAAGCATCGTGCCATCGGGTAAAATGGGACTTGGACATCCTCCGTTGCTGTTGTCAAATCCTTTTCTTGATAAAATTATTTTCATAATTAGTCCTTTCCGCAAATTCCGCAGCCACTGCTGTTTTTTATCGGATTATGTGGCTCCGATACCTTACCGCTTGTAAAAGTATAGCCTTTTTCTTCTACTAATTTCTGCAATTTTTTATAAAGCTCCGCACTGTCGCTTTTTTTTTTATCCGTTAAGACATTGGTGGGTGTACGAGAGCGCTGACCTTTCGGATATTGACCTCTGGTCGGGGGATAATGACAAAGTATGCTTTCATCTAATTCTATCGCTTTGTTTCCAAAATAAACAAACTCTTTTGAGATTAAGACATATTTTCCGTTTTCATCACATTTTTGGGAATGTTCGTCATCATGAATGCCCTTTAATTTGCTCGTGTCTCTTTTTAATTTTTCGCCGTCCCAACGGTATATTTGGTCAATACGATCTTCATCTTCCTTTTCGCTAAAATATTCTGTCATTGGAATAACTTTATCTATCTTTGCTATGTAGAGAAGCTTTCCGGCATAAAGACCGGAAATATATACCTCAATATTTTTTTGCAGATTTTCTTCGAAAAATCGTCCGATAAAATATCTTAATCCTCTCTTGACAGTTTTTGTTCCGCCTTTGCAACAGGCAAGCGTTAGCAACCCATTATCGACACAAGGCGCAAAGCCCGTATCGTGAGTTAACCTGTAAGTAAAAATGATTTTATCCATTTTCATTCTCCTCCTGTGTACTTTTCATACATATATTTTGCCGCGTTTTTTATTCGCTCACGCATATCCGAAGGCTCTAAAACCTCGATATGCAGTCCGTATTGCATTGCCCAGCAAAAAAATGCTTCTCGGTTGACCTCTACTTCAATGATATAATTTTCATCATCCGCTTTGGTTATTCTCGGCGCAAGTCCGAACCAATCTATAACTTGCTCTATTATATAATCCTTTGCTTTGAATTTTGCGTGAATACTTTCCCCTGCAAACATATACAAATGCTCCGCCATGTGTTTCGGAAGATTGATTTCTTTTTCTTTCAATTCCCTTATGGGCTTTCCGGGTTCGTCAAGCATTTTTATACCGGTTATCCTGTCTATACGGTAATTTGACAGTGTATCGTATTTGTCGTAATTGCAGATAAGATAGTATCTTCCGTTTGTAGCCGCCATTCGGTACGGATTTACAATGTATTTTTCTTCTCTTTTCGGATGTAATTTTTTATCCGCGCCGTAACGGTTATATGTAAACGCTACTTTTTTGTTTTTTGAAATTGCTTCATCAAGAACATCAATTGTATAAAACAGTTCTTTGTTCTCGGGTTGGCTTTCGGGAAGGTTATAAATATTGCTAACCTTTTTATCGAAGTAAACGTTTGACAGTTCCGTTATTTTTTTCACAAGCTCTCGGCATTGCTTTTGAGGAATCATTTTTGAGAAAATAACACTGTCGATTAAAAGCCGCAGCTCCGAATTGTCAAACTTTCTCTGTATGTACCAATCTGTGCATATAGAGGTATCGTTGCCGTTTTTATCCGTTCGGGTTACTTCGGTATAATCTATTCCGCAGTTTAAGTCCAGCAAATTGAGTAAATTTCTCTTTACGGTCTTGCGGTCAACCTCCATATAATATTCTTTCTTTAAAATATCCGAAATTTCAGCTTGGGTAAGCCTGTGATCCATATCGGTATATTTTTTCAGAATATCCAATATATTTATAATTATCATTTTTTTCGGCGGTATTGTATACATAAAAATTCACATCATTTCACTATTCTTAAGAATTTTGTTAGTTTTGTAAAACCCTATAAGGATAGTCGTATAACTGACTATCCTTATAGAATATTCAAAATCGAATTTATTCGTATTTGTTTTTGCATATGTAAACTTTTAATTGTGCGTCATACTTACTGTCTACCACGAAGCCTTTAATCGCACCGTTTTCGTACTTATTTTCTGTAACCCAAACTTTTTGAACGCCTCTTTCGTATTTATTATCGCTTATAAACACTTTTACTGCGCCTCTTTCAAATTTACTTTGAACAAAATATATTGGTGTTGCCATTTTTTATTCCTCCTGTTTTATTCTTCTATTTCCGGTTTTGTATCAATATACTCTTTAACTAAAAATTCATTATTGCATTTTTTGCATCTGTAGCCGACATTGTACCAAGTTCTTTTTCCTTCAACAATAACTTCTTTGGTAATAATTTTGGTCGGCGGATTCACATATTGATTTGAAGCGGCACGATGACCCCAGTCGGTTCTGTGATTGCCTTTGTTATTGTATTCTTTAAGTCTTACGGTTTCTTTGAAAAGCTTTGGCTCCGAGCCGATTTCTTCTCGCCCGATTTCGACAACTTTCCTTGATTTGCAGTTCGGGCATTGTGCGCGTTCCAAATATTTACATAATATTGAAAGTAACAGCAGTACCGCAACTGTAATTATTAACCAGTTCATATATATCATCACCTCCTTATTTTGTATATTATTATAATATCATAAGGCATGTACCAATTTTGTGCCATATGATATGTTATCATATTTATACGCAAATAAAAAAGTGTACGGAACAATCATTGTCCGCACACCGAAAACCACAAACTCCGATTGCTGCTAAACAAACTTAATAGATGAGAAACACTCCTACATTTACCAAGTGGAATTTGTGTTTTTACCAAATTCTAAATGGCAAATGTAAAAGAATATACTTATCCTTTTGGTATAGAGAAAATCTTAAATCTATTAAATAATGTTTGTTTAGCATATTTATCATACCACATTTTTTTCATTTTTGCAATAGATTTATGCCAAATTTATCAAAATTACGATAAATATTTTACATATAAAAAAAGCACACCGCATTTTTAATACGGTGTGCAAAAGTA
>USLP01000025.1 GCA_900555525.1 uncultured Eubacteriales bacterium | reverse complement strand
TATCCTCATTTATGACAGCTTCGCCGCCGTTAAATTTCCAGCCGACAAACTCCGTATTTTTGTTAGCCTCAAGGTTTTCAATACGCTTTTTGATACGGCGTATTTCCGCACCGTTGTTTGTGATGTGATATGAGGGAAAAGGCTGCTTTTCCCAATGATAATGAACGGAGCGAGCTGACATATCCAAATTTTCAGCCTTTTCGTCAGATATGCCTTCACAGCCTTTTACCGTTCCGTATTTTTTGTAGTGTGCATTAGCTTTTTTCATAAGCGTTTGCAATTCCTCACATTTATGCAGTTTTTCCGTCAGCTTTTCAATAGCCTTCGGGTCATCACTGCTGATAGCGTTGTTTTTGTAACTCATAATCGTGTCCTCCTTATGTTCCGAATAATTCTTTAACAATTCTGTCTGCTCCTTTGATAAGACCTACCAAAACGAGCATATTAAAAATCACCTCGCCGATATATTTCCATATCATAGTGACGGTTGTAATGCTTGTATCTATCGTCGGCGTACTGTGCGACGCAAATGCGGAGAATATAATGCACGACAGCACAATAACCGCACCCTCCATACAAACACCGACATACGACTTCAAAAACGATTTCCCCATAAACGATGTTGTTTCCCCTGCAAATGAGGAAAGGGGAACGGGAGCTATCGCCGTATAGATATACAGCTTAAAAAATCTGCCGTACACGGTCATAATCATTATGAACGATAAAACCGTAATAAACAGACTTCCCAAAATCGTTACAAGCCATAGCGGAATACTCGCCCAAAAGCCTGTGTCCTCCACAGCTTGCTCGATTGCCGCCGGGAGTGTAACCGACGCACCGCCGATACCGCCGAGAGAGCCTGCGATTTGTTCTACAATTCCTCCGCAGATAGAATAAATCGCCGTCATTAAGTCCATTGCGTATGTAATTGCCACCTTTGCCGCACAAAAGCGAATAAAATGCTTTAAGGCATATTCCGGTCGCTGAAAGTCACGGAATGATGCTGTGCTTTTGAATATGCTCATAGCAAAAAAGAGGACCAGCAAACCAAGTCCTATGGCTTGCAGTCCTCCGTTTATTCCGGATATAACACCCCATATAGCACCGCCCTTGAAGTTTTGCGGCGAGGTTGTGATAAGCGACCATATTTCCGTCATTTTGTCGTTCCAGGTTTCAAAAGCATTTTCAAGGTTGGCTACAATCCAATTATCACTCAAAGGTAATTCACCTCCTGTTCCAAAACGCAAAAAAGCCACCACTTTTTACGGTGATGGCTTTAACACTTATTAAACTATTTATTTTTTATATTCCTTGCAAAGACTTTCCAAGAGAATAAAATCATTACATCTTCTTGCAAGTCCGGTCAAATTGCCGTGTTCTGTTTTATGCTTATAGATATTTGAAGCATTTTTCCGTATCTTTTCTTGAATAGATTTTATGTAACGATATTCAGATATTAGCAATGCTCTGTAATTCTTGTCTTTTTCTTTGCTGATGTCAACATATGAACATTCCGAAAGAGGAACAGGGAACATATTATTTAGGTTGATAACAGCATATTTTTTTATTTTTATAAAGTCAATCATTTCAGGCATTTTATTATGCTTCGGTTTGAAAGATGATAAAGGTGCAAAATAATCGAAACCGTTTACTTGCAAAATAATTCCGATATACTTACGCTCATTTTGCTGTCCTGCTTGCTTGTTGTGAAACAAATGCGGAGCGTGCGGGGACAAATAATCTATGTACTTATTTTCTATCTGATAAAATTTTATATCCCTTTTGTTCTCCTTGAATATACAACAAAAGGGCAAGCATGCTTGCCCTCTGTTACGCTCGCATTCAGAGCAGCGAAACACTCACTCTTAAATTTCTTGATTAGAGCCAAGAGAAGCTCACTGTATAAGTTTCTCATTTATAGGGCTGAGATACACCCCTGTTAGCATTATATGCAAGAAAGATAAGACTGATACATCTATCTTTCGCATACTTATTGTACTATACATTTTGAAAAAAGTCAATAGATTTTTAGCGTTTTCGTCTTTTTGCACTAAATTTTATTTGCTTTACATTATCATATCCAAAATATCTTTTGTTATTGTAATAAAATAATAACATTTTTTCTCAAATACTAACTAACAAATAACTTTTTAATCTATAATAATTATAACATATATTTGACAATTTGTAAAGTGTTTTTGCACAAAATATTGTATTATTTTTATATATTTTTTATAACCAAATACAAGATGTAGTTATTTCTCGTTGGTTACTCGATACCAAATATCAAAATAATCATCTTCTATAAGGTTTCCTTGCTCGTCATATTCGTCTATTGTTGCCAATTCGTCTAAATCAAAATTGTCAAGGAATTTATAAAGATATTTGACATAAGGCACTTTTTTACCGTCTATAAGCCTAAACTTAACTCTTATCTGATGAAATATGTTTTTTAATACTTCGTTTGTTAAATTTTCCGTATCTATTTGACACACATCTTTCTTATATTTTTTGAACAACTCAAGACAGTATTTTTTGTCGTTTTCCAGATTTTCTATTCTGCGAAGTTCAACTCTTAATTCGGACATTTTATCTGCAATTTCTTTTATTTGTTCATCATAAATGGCTTGATTTTTTGTATCTAATCGTGCTTGTCGGTTTAACTGTTTAATGTCTTCAGATAATTCACGGTATTGGCTTTTTATTTCATCAATATCCGCATTATCTATCCACGAAAATCGTCTATAAAGATATTTATTAAAAGCATATTCAATACGACTAATATTACCATAAGCCACATTACCATACCGATTAAAATTTTCTTTTTTGAACGCATTTATTTCAGATTTTACTGCCGCTAACAAATCATCTTCCGCAATCCTACTAACATCGCCAGGACATCTACTGAATTGTTTTCGTGAGGCGTGTCCATATGAATTGTATAATGAACAAACCCAGCAATATTTTTCATCTCTGGTGCGACGGCGATTTCTAATAAGCCTACTGCCACAATAATCACACACAAGCAAGCCACTAAAAATATATTGTGATTTAGGGCGGTGTCCCCATTCAGTCAGCTCTTTTTGTGCTATCTCTAATTGTTTTTGTGCCAATTCAAAAGTACTATCATCTATCATCCTCAACTGTGGGCGTGATACTTCAACTTCTTCATTGGTTGGTACGGGTTTTCGTAATATAGCACTTGTGCTTGTTGTTTTATGTACTATAAGTCTGCCAACATAAATTGGATTTGTTAAAATCCTTTGTATTGCGTTAGGATTCCAATATTTTGCTTGTGGTGTAGGTATTCCTTGCTCTGTGAGTAGCTTTGACATTCTGCCTGTGCCATAATGCTGATTAACATATAAATCGAACATATATTTTATAATTTCAGATTTTTCGACATCTATACATATCTGCCCGTTTTCTAACTTGTAACCAAATGGTGTACGACCTCTCCAACCACAATATTCATTATCCTTTATTAAATTATCTATATATCTACCATAACTCCATTTTTGTCGTTCACTCTTAAATTCGCTTTCGCTCTGTGCAAATGCGGCGTGAACATTCAATGTTGTTGAGTTTAATCTACTATCGTTTGTGTTGATGTTTTCTTTGCGAAAATGCACTACAACACCTATTTCGATTAGCTGATTTATATAATCTGCAAAGTCGGCAATATTACGAGAAAACCTTGTAACATCTTCAACGAAAATATCCGTAAACTTTCCCATTTTAGCGTCATCTATCATTTGTTCAAAGGCTTTTCGTCTTTTTGTAGATGTACCGGTAATGCCCTCATCAACATAAAGTCCATTTGTCTGTATTCGTGCTTTATAACTTGTATTTTTACTGCATACACAACCGCATTGCGCAAATTCCATATTCTCTTTTTCAAAAATTTCTGCCCATTGTTTTTGCTGCTCTTTGATAGATAGTTTTTGCTGCTCTTGGTCGGTTGATACTCGGCAATATGCAACTGCTTTTCCCATTTATATAACCTCTTTCTATATCTCTGTGTGTATTAATAACATTTATCTGTGTGTGCGTTCTTTTAATAATTTATCAAGTGTCGGTCTTGATATATCAAGTTCTTTTGCAAGCTGCCCTTTTGTAATTTCCCTGTTCATATATTTCGTAAAGGCAGTATTAAATTCATCATCAGTAAATGTTATCGGTTTTCTGCCCTTATATGCTCCCCTTTGCTTGGCAATAGCAATACCCTCTCGTTGTCGTTCCAAAAGATTTGCTCTTTCAAATTCAGCGATAGCACCAATCATTGTCAACATCAGTTTTCCTGTTGGTGTGCCTGTATCGAGATTTTCTTTATTGCTTACAAGATGAACACGCTTTTTATTTAATTCTTCTGCGATAGACAATAAATCTTTTGTGTTTCTTGCAAGTCTTGAAAAATCGTGAATATAGATTGTGTCATTCTCTCGGACAAAATCAAGCATTTCTTGTAATTGTGGGCGGTTAGTGTCTTTTGCGGATACCTTTTCAACAAACCATTTGTTAATATTATACTTTTTCAAACCCTCAACTTGTCGGCTTTCGTTTTGTTCTGCGGTTGATACTCGTACATATCCGATATTCATAAAATCACTCCTTAAACTGTTTTTTTAACATTATAACACAAAAATTTTCATTTGTAAAGATAAATTCTTAATTTTGTTTACATTTTTATAAAAAATATTAAAATCCATTTTATTTTTACACATTTGTTATATGATTTTATTGTATAAATAGACTATACTTTATTTTTACACATATGGTTATAAATAAAGACGGTTACACATTGGCAACCGCCTCTATTGAATATTAAATTATTAAAGACTTATGTCATCAAACAGGTGTCCTGCTCCGATAGGTAATTTAGTTGAACGATAATCGGTTGTTGAGTGCGACTTCAAATGTTCACCGCTACCAATAATATCCCAAAATTTTGCATTTTCGTTTCCGCAAAACGCATTGATTATAACATCGCTAACACTGTGATTTGCTATGCTTTCAATACTCGATAAGCAACTTTTGAATATTTTGCGATATTCTTCAAGCTGTTTCTTTGGTTCGGGGACAGTGTTTGCAAGCATTGTCCAATCATCAAACCCACCATTTTCACTGGGGTGATTTTTAATAATCCACTTCTTAATGAGTTTCAGCATTGTGAAATTATTCCGATAGCGTTCGATAAAGGTTTTAACTTGCTCAATGCTCAAATCTATATCAGCCGTACCATCAAAAAATAATCTATCAGTTGACAAATCCTCGCTTGAGGGGAAATCTGCATATGACAATCTTTGTCTTAAATCGTTAAATAACAGGTGTACAGATTCTCGTGCTTGTTCTGTCAGTATAGTTTGCCTTGAGTTAATCTCTTTAATTTTGGTATCGGCTACGCTTGCAAGATAACTTGATTTTGCATTTTTTATCTCGTTTTCTGCCTTGATTTTTGCGTTGTTTAATGTGGTGAGTACCTTTTTAAGCTTGTCTGTATAAATATTTTTCATAATTTATTACTCCTTTTAATTAAAATAGTCTTAAATGCGTTTATTTTGCGTTTTAAGCGGTTTTTAGTGTTTTGGTATGGGGTTTATTACCAAATGCTTAAAAACGATTTTAGAGTGGTTTTTGCGTGTTTTAAGGGTATTGTATATGTTATACATATCTTTTAATAGGCTTTGTGAACTTAAAATATAGCTTGTGAGCGATTTTCCCTTGTCGGTTGAGTATATTTATATATAAGATGTTCTTATCGCTTGTAACGGCATTTTCAAGCGTTTTAAGCCTATTGGATAAATCGTTAATATCATTTTTCATAGTAAAACCCCCTCTAAATCTTGTTTTTAATTAAATCGATTACTCTTTTAATCGTTCCTCTAATGCTTCAATTCGGGATTGTAAATCCTCAATTTTGATATATTTTTCAGTTAAATCAAGTATTTTAACAGCTGAATTATATCGATTATATTCGTTTGTACTGTCAAGCATATCTACAAGATTATTAAGTGCTTTTGATGAATTGCTTACAAGCCTATTTGATAATATCTGTACTTGCTCTCTCCGTATCGCTCTTAATTGATTTTGTACTGCTTGGCTTTTGATTTTTTTAGATAATGTACATTCCGTTATTCCTAATTCTTGAGCAGCTTGCCTTTGTGTATTGTTAAATAATAATGCTTGCACAATATCTTGTGTACTTATTCGTTTGTTTGCTATATTAATCACCCCCTGTATCTGCGTTATTTTTGCTACGCCTATTGATATACTGCAATTCAAGTTCAGGAAAATCATTTGATGTATAACTTGAAAAGAATACGGCGTCTGGCGTTGACATACGAACGCGCTTGGTGTTAATCAGCCCTCGCTGATTTTCAAGTAGGAAAATAAACAGTGTTGTTTTATCAGCGTTGTCAATTCTCGTAACTTGAATAGGTCGCTTGTTTTGTACGGCTAACCCACTTTTGAAAAATTCATAACATCGATATGAATAATCTTCTTTCAGCAGTTCCTGAAATGTCATACTTGTTCACCTCCTGTTAAATAATCATTTTCTATCAAGCTTATAAAATTATCACATTCAAGTTTATTGTCTGCGCCCTTAAACCGATAATTTCTTAACTTCTCGATTTTGTTAAAATTATTTTTTGTGTGTATAGTTGCTATTGATATGCTTTCATCGGAATTATCTTTATCTACCGATATAACATCAAAATAGCGATACATCAAATTTTCTGTTATAAAATTCAAATATGCAATTTCGCTCATTTTTAATTTTGATACTTCATCTCTTTTGATTTCCATTTCTTCGGTTAGCTCCTTTATTTTTGTATATTGTGTAAATAACTAATATAGACTACTTGCTGGATATGCTATATAATATATATTTAATAATAACAACTTTTTGAGTGTTGTAAAACCCTTGCAAATGTAGTAATATCAAGGGATTTCACGATTTTGAT
The DNA here is from genome assembly GCA_900555525.1 of uncultured Eubacteriales bacterium. Lineage (GTDB taxonomy): Bacteria > Bacillota > Clostridia > UMGS1840 > UMGS1840 > UMGS1840. The sequence goes on along the minus strand of USLP01000025.1, from coordinate 3,074 downwards.
TTGCTCAAAAAATGTACAAATAATTATTTGAATTTCGTGTACTTTTCAAAATCGAAATCCCCAAAACATCTAACGCTATCCGCTTGTTCATAGCAGTAATTTATGTAATTGCTTGCGTGGCAATCAGTGTCGGATATACATTGAATTTTTGATATTTTTTTGCGTTTATCCGTAGTGTAATTTTTATCGAGATACTTTTTTGATTTCGTAGCTGCTTTGTGAGCATTTCGCCCTACAAAAGCATTATGAATATGCTGCTCAACCACATCTCCCGAAATGATTTTTTGTGGTCGTCCGACACCCTTGCGTTTTATGTATGTGGTTTTAAGATTTTTATTGCTTGCGTGTGTTGATAACACCAATACTCCACTACATTCAAATTCTTTGCAAATATCTCGAAATCGTCGTGTAATCGCATTAAATTCTTTTGTTGTAATGGGTGTTTTATACAGCTCCAAACTGTATAGCGGAACACCTAAAATATTATGTTCAGTCCATTGCTCATAATCAAAAAGTGACATAACAGCAGCGCCTAGTGAGTAAAGGACATTTCCGTAATGGCAATAGTTTCTATATCCTCATATCGTGCAAAAATTTCGTCTTTAATCTCGGCAACATCTTTGTCTGGTACTGCGTTAACACAATGCAAACACAATATTCCTTGCTTTTGCTCATCGTTATCAACAACGCAAAACGGAACATTTGCTTTTGCAAAGCTATCAAGGGTTGATAATACAAGTCCTCGCTCGTTCTCATCTGTCAATTTCATTAGATGAAATACAGGTATTCTCCTCTGTTTTCGTTTCATAGTTAAAATAGCTCCTTTATAAAATTGTTAATGTGTAATTTCTTGCTGATTTTGTAGCCACAATTCAAGTTTCTCTCTGTCAATAAAAATTCGTTTGCCTATCCTAAAAGTTGGGAATGTAGGACTTTTACAAAGGAAATAAGCCTTGTTTCTTCCGATTTTAAGATACTTGCATAAATCCTCAACAGTTAAAAATCTCTCATCTAACATTGAAATACACCTCCTTTTCACTATGTTATTATTTTGATAACTTAACTTTCGCAAATGCAATGATGACACCACCGAAGAAGGTCAGAAATCCGTTTGCTCTCTGCGATGCGTCGTGAGATTTGAGCGACAGACCTATCTGCACGATACCAAAGCCGAGCAGGATTAGTCCGATAGCCTTAATTGCCGAGAAGATAAAATCCGAAAGACTGTTTATCGTTCCGAGCGGGTCAGCGGCAAAAACAGTCCCCGTGAGTGCGGTCATTATAACCGCAAACACCGTAAGTATAAGTTTAGCCTTGCGGAGAATTTTCTGTGCTTTCGCTATTCTTTGAATTGTTTTCTGCGTGTTCTGATTTTTCATTGTCTGATACCTCCAAAATTTCAATTTGTTTTGTTTGTGGGTTTGCAAAATCAAATGTTTTTACATTGTCCCCGTCAACCTCCAATAGCTTGATATTTGATAAATCCTCGTTTATGGTAAAGGATAAATCATTTCGTAAATATTTTTCCGACTTGCTGTGCTTATACGGCACAGCTTTTCCGTCTGCGGTTTTTGCGATATTCGGGTGCGACAGTATATCGAATTTTTTATCAATTAACGGTCGCTCACCACGAATAAAGATAAGGGCATTGCTGTTGTCCAAAAGACGCACCTCATCAAGCGTTAAAAGTTCACGCCCGGTGTTTTGGTAATTGGTATTGCTTGAGCCGTGCTGACCCTTTGTAATACCTCTTGTGCGTGTATCAATGGTTTCTTTTCCGAGCATTTTTGAAATATACTCGTGTGTGCTTTGCTCATTGCTGCCGAGATAAAGCAGTGTATCGCAGTTACCCGTGATGTTTTCCCAGCTATCCTTGAATAATGCCTTTAACTGTGCCATATTCTGAATAATAATGCTTACGGAAATACGCCGTGATCGCATTGTTGCAAGTATTCTTTCAAAGTTATCGGGCAGAGCGACATTGGCGAACTCGTCCATCACGATATGCACAGGGATTGGAAGCTCGCCGCCGTGATTATTGTCCGCATTGAAATACAACGCCTGAAAGGCTTGTGTATATAACATTCCGACAAGATAATTAAAGGAATTGTCATTGTCGGGAATAACGCAAAATATGGCTCGCTTGCGTTCGCCGAGAGTGCCTATATCAAGATTATCGTATGAAGTCATTTTCGCTATCTCCGGCAAGTTAAATGCCGCAAGCCGCACCGCCGCTGAAATAAGGATAGACTTCGCTGTTTTGCCGCTTGCCTGTTTGAATATCTTATATTGCCGTACTGCAATATGCTCCGGCTTTTCGTCCTCCAAACCTTGAAAAAGAATATCCACAGGGCTTTGGTAGCCGCTTTCGTCCTCGTCCTCAACGGTTGCTGCGTTTTCGATTAAAAACATAAGCATTTCAAAGGTCTGTTCTTCGGGCGGGGCTTCGTGCAAAAGATAGAGCATTAAAGCAGAATCAAGTGCAATTTCGGATTTTTCCCAAAACGGGTCATTCTGCGATGCGTTTTTCGGTGTTGTGTTCTGAATAAGGTTTGAAATCAGCTTTATAACATCTTCATCTTTGCGGATATACACAAACGGATTATATCCGTCCGAGTTTTCCGGCTCAATAAGGTTGAACACCTTAATATCATAGCCGTTTTCGAGCAGCAATGGGGCAACGCTCCGCAATATCTCGCCTTTTGGGTCTGCGATTATATATGAGGTATTGGCTTGAAGTATATTCGGTTTTGCATAAAACCTTGTTTTTCCCGCACCGCTGCCGCCGACAACAAGTACATTAAGGTTTCGCCTGTGCTTTTTTGCGTTTAAGCCAAGCCGCATATTTTGTGATAAAATGATGTTTTTATAACTGTCCTTATCCATATACCGCTTGACAACACTTTTAACATTGCCCCAACGAGCCGAGCCGTGTTCTTCACCCGGTCGGCGGTTTTCTCTTGACGAAAAATATACGCCGATACTCATTGCATACAAAAACAAGAAAATGAGTACGGCTTTTAAGCTATACTCATTTAATGTGATGTGCGTAGGGTTATTCATAGCGGCGGGGG
>USLP01000024.1 GCA_900555525.1 uncultured Eubacteriales bacterium | reverse complement strand
CCCCTACTTTTCTACCATGAATACTATTCCAATAACAGCTAGAAGCAAGCGGCATACCTGATATAGTAAAATATTTATTTAATTCATCAAAAGTTGATGAGCAGCCACCTCTTCTGGCACATGCAACGCTAGCACCAACTTTTGCTCTTTTATCAAAATTGGATGAATAAAATAATCTATCTAATAAAGAAATTAGAGTTCCATTTGCTGAAGCATAGTACACAGGAGAAGCAACAACTAAACCATCAGATTTCTCAAACTTTTCATTCAACTGATTAACAATATCATTAAAAGCACATTTACCATTTTTATAACAATAATTACAGGATATACAACCATGGATTGCCATTTGTCCTATTTGAATAATTTCAACTTCAACGCTATTTTTTTCAAAAACTTTTCGCATTTCTTCTAAAGCAATTGTGGTATTTCCTTCGTTTCTTGGTGAACCATTAATCATTAAAACTTTCATATAAGTCTCCTTTTTTGTTAGTGTCATATTGACAGATAATTTATTTGCAGTACTCTCAATGATAACGAACGCTTCTTACGTTTAAACTCGATATTCCCCCTTATTTTTTATTGTTCGGCATAAGGGTCTGCATTTGAAATTTTTTTACTGTTTTATATACGGATTTTAGTCCGTTATTTGTTTCTTGATATATTCGGCGTCTTCTTCGGATAAAGCCGTATCTTCTTTATTGCCGATAGCTATAAGATCGCCGTAAAGAACAGCGTCCGAATTTGTAAGAGCGTTAATATCCGAAACTGCTATAAATGTGCGGTCATAATTAATTATGGGAGCCGCTGTAAGAATAATCTCGCTGCCGTCTACCGTTGCTTTATTGCTTCCGACATTTATAAGCGCTGATTTTCCTTCGTATTTAATTTCAACCGAGCGAGCCGCCTCATTCCATGAAACCTCGCCGCCTGTTTTTTCGGCAGCAAATCTTAAAGGCATATACAAAACCGAATCGATTTCTTCGGGAAGAACCTGCCAGTCATTTTCGTCAATCTGCATTTCTACACCGTTTACGATTGCTTTTTCATAATTCTTAACCGTGTAAATATTTTTTCCGATTATATATTCGGAAGGGTTAATATAAACCTGCTTTGAAAGATTTAAGGTACCGTCCTCCATTTCGATGCCGATACCGATATATTTACCGACGTCGCTTTTCTTAATATCATATTCCGTTTTGTTTTCATAGCCTTCGATTTTTTGAACCAAATCTTCCGGTTGTGCACCCGAGCTGTCGCCCGTGTCTAAATTCCACATAAGAGGCTTATCCGTATAATACCAGTTAAGAGTTGATTTAGCATTGCCTATAATATTATAGGAAGCTTTAAGCGCTGTTGTTTTTCTGTCAAATTCCGAAACAGCAAAGCTTGCGGCGAAGCTCGGCGCTTCTCTATCTGAATTTTTTGTGGGAGTAACTGTGATTGCGCTATTTCCTACATTACTTAACGAGAAGTAGCCGCCGTCTTTAAGATAACTGGAATTATCAAATACATTGAACATTTGTTTTCCGTTTATATAGCATATAAGCTGAACACCGCCTTCGACATCAACAGCGCCCACCCTCATAGTTACGGGCTTGCCGTCGGGAATATCGCAAGGATAAATTCCGAGTGTTCCTCTGCTGCTCGAGTATTTTTGAAGCTCCAAAAATTCGGGACGAACGATAACGACATAGCTGTGCCCCGAAGTCCATAACACCGTATTTTTCGTCGTGTCGGAGCGTAAGATTACAGCACTCCAAGCTTTACCGTCATTTGTTTTATCAAAAGTGATGTCAAATTCAAAAATTTCGCTTGTGTAAGTTTTTCCGACATAGGTAACTACATCAGTTGATTTACTTCCGTCTCTTGACAGCTTATCCTTTGTTACATTAAGAAGACCGCCCGCATCCTCCCAATTTTCAGGATCTGCAAGCATTTCTTCAACACCGATAACCTTGGCTTCCCCTGCTGTTTCCTCAGCAACAGCCGTTAATGATGAAACTGACAATGCAAATATTATCAGCAACAATAAAACTTTTCTCATTTTTTTCATTTTTTCTTTCCTTTCTTACTTTCCTTACTTTTTATATTTTTTAATTTTTTACCCTTTAACTGCGCCTATAGTTAAGCCTTTTGTGAAATATTTCTGGAAGAACGGGAATACGAACATCATAGGTCCTGCCGCCAAAATCGCCATTGCGTACCTCATTGATTCCGTCGGGATTTCCTGATTTACAAAATCAGATACGCCGCCCTCGGTTGCCGCTTTCTGCAAAAATTCCGCCTCTCTTAAAATTCTTTGCAGCATATACTGCAAGGAATAAAGAGTTGTATCGTCTATGTATATAAGCGCTGTGTTCCAGTCGTTCCATTTAGCCAATGCCACATTAAATCCGATTGTTGCAAAAACAGGAGTTGACAGAGGAAATATTATTTTGAATAATATAAATATTTCCGACGCTCCGTCTATTTTTGCCGCTTCTACCAAATCGGGCGGCAAGCCTTGGAAATAGGTTCTTATGATTATGATACTCCATGCATTTACAAGTGCGGGGAAAATGTATACCCATATTGTATTATTAAGGTGCATATATTTTGAAATTATTATATATGTAGGCGCTAATCCGCCGTTGAAAAGCATTGTAAAGAATATATAAAAGCTTACGAAATTTCTGAATTTACAATTTTTTCTTGATAACGGATATGCCATCATGCCCATAACCACTATTGCCAATAATGTTGTTATTACTGTGTATATTATTGTAACTTTATATGCATTCAAAAGCATTTGCGGACTTTTGAATATCTGCCTGTATGCCGCCATATCGATTACTTTCGGAATTAAATTATATCCAAACTCTCTTATGGAGTTTTCCGAAGATATCGATATTGAAACCAAAAGCAGCATCGGTAATACATATGCCAGGCACACGATTATAAAAAACAAATTCAATACAAGCTGTCCTAAATTAAATCCCTTTTTATTGCTAATCATTGTATATATATCTCCTTTTCTTCTACCTTAAAACAAGCTGTTTTCCGGTGATATTCTTCTCACGATCCAGTTGGTCAACAAAACAAGTATCATGCCTACCCCTGACTGGAACAAACCGACTGCCGCTGAAATTGCCAGGTTTCCGTCCTGAAGTCCTCTGAAAACATATGTAGGGATTATATCCGTTGTAGGATAAAGCGTGCCTATGTTTTTCGGCACCTGATAGAACAAACCGAAGTCTCCGCCGAAAATTCCGCCGATTGCCAATATTGTTGTTATGCACATAACCGATTTCAAATGCGGAATACATATTTTCATAATCATCTGAAGCTTGCTTGCTCCGTCGATTTTTGCCGCTTCAAAAAGCGAATCGTCTATCGACATAAGCGTTGCATAATATAATATTGAGTTGTTGCCGACATATTGCCATAAATGCACTGTCGTTAATATAAACGGCCATGCTTCGGGCTTTGAATACCAGTCCACCGCTGTTCCGCCCATCGCCTGTATCGCCGCATTTAAAACACCGAACTTTGCGTTTAGAACCGCATACGCTATAAACGCTATCAAAACCGCCGATAAAAACTGCGGAAGCACTATTATTGTGTGATAAACCTTAAGCGCTATTTTATTTCTTAAGCTGTAAAGAAGAAGCGCAAGCGTAACCGCAAAAATCAAGTCAAGCACTATAAACGTTGAATTATATAAAACCGTGTTTCTCGTTACAACAAACGCACTCTGCGACGTAAAGAAAAACTCAAAGTTTTTTAAGCCTGACCAAGGGCTTTTCCATATGCCGAGATTCGGATTGAATTTCTTAAATGCCATCAGTACGCCGTACATCGGCATATAATTAAATATAAAAAACAAAACCAATCCCGGTAAAGCCAAAAGTAAAAATTCAAAATTGTCTCTTATTGCTTCGCCGCCTTTTTTTCTCTGATAAATTTTTTCTTTCTTCATACCAAACCACTAAACAGATTCAAATTAATCGAAACGATTTATCTGCTAACCTTTCTCTTGTCCTATTATACCATATAAAAATACAAAAAACAATACACTATTGTTCGGATTTTTATTGCAATTGTACGATTTTAAACTTAATATTTCTCACAAATTTGCCTAAAAAGGTGAAAAGGCGGCAACTGTATAATTTAAGAGCTTTAAATTATATCAAAAGCAGTATATTATATATAAGTAAAATGTTTATTTTCAGCTTCTGTATGTCTTATTTCAAAATTTTAAATAATATTATCGTACAATTGTAATAAAAATCCGAACAATAGTGTATTGATTTTTTCACTTTTTTATTGTATAATATATACAAAAACAAAAAAAGAAAGGATTCATGCAAAAAATGAACAAAACGAAAAGAACAATTACATTAGGCTTAAGCTTACTTGTGGCGGCAGGCTCTTTCGCAGGCTGCAGCGGTAAAAAAGGCTCCTCTTCGGACGGAGACATCACTTTAAAATACGTCTTGCCCGGTCCGGGAAAGCAACCAGATTCGGAAAAAGTATGGAAGTTGATGAACGAAAAAATAAAGGAATACAAAGGACTTGAAAATGTGTCTCTTGATATTCAGGTTGTTCCCGCTTCGGACTATTCACAAAAGTTCACTCTTTGGCAAACAAGCGGAGAAAAAATGGATATTATCCAGACTTACATGCTTGACTACGTTAAAGAATCAAGAAACGGTACGTTTCTCAAGCTTAATGATTACACAAAAAAAAGCGAGGGCTTAAAGAAAGCTTTGCCCGAATTTATGTGGGACTATGCGCTTGTTGACGGTAATTATTATTACGTTCCCAACTATCAGGTTCTGACGCATGTTGACTGGTCATTTGCAACTCCTAAAGCTCTCAGCGATAAGTACTGGAATGCGGAAAAGGCGCAGGAAACTATTTGCTCGGAAACAACCTTTACAGATAAATGCTGGGATGTTATCGAAGATTATCTCGATAAGCTTTCAGCCGCAGGCGAATTGGAAATGGGATATTCACCTTTCGACGCTTTAGCTTTCACGGTTGAAAAAGGCTTTGAAAAAGTAGCGGGAAGATTCTGGATCAAAATGGACGACAATGAACATAAAGTTGTATATATGGACGAAATTCCCGAAAGAATTAACTCATTCAAGAGAGTTTCGCAGCTTTATAAAAAAGGCTACATAAGAAGCGATATCGCAAGTGCCGACGGTTCAAATACAGACTACGGTCAAAACGGCGGATACACGCTTTGGCATGAGGGCGGACGAGTTGACCCCATATTTAAAGAAAGTACGGCGGAACAGCTTAAGAAAAAGCATGAAATGGATATCCAGCTTGTGTTAAACAGAGATTATGACCCGATCGATAGCACAAATGCCGCAGGCGGTACGGCAGTAAGTGCATATTCAAAGTATCCCGACCAGGCATTCAGAGTAATCGAGCTTATAAATTCCGAAGAAGGCAAAGATGTTTATAATCTCTTTGCATTCGGTATTAAAGACGAACACTACAAGCTTATCGGTGAAACAACCGTTGAACCTATAGGCTATGTTTCACAGGCTGACTCTTCATCACCGTATGGTCTATGGAAATGGAACACAGGTAACTGTAAATTTGCTTACGGACTTAAAACCGAAAATATTACAGGCGACCAGATTGATGAGGTCAACACTGCTCCTACCGTTAAGTATCCTGCTTTATTGGGCTTCGTTCCCGATACTACAGAAATCGAAACGGAAATGGCACAGCTCGATACAGTATTTGAAGAATATAAGAGCCTTAACACAGGAAATCTTCCCGACGTTGAAAAAACATATGCTGAGTATATGGAAAAACTTAACAAAGCAGGTCTTGAAAAAGCAAGAGAAGTTCTTCAGAAACAGGTTGACGAATTTTTTGCAAACAAAAAATAACACAAAACCTCAAGCTTAAATAAACAAAAATGCTCAATCCTCCAATCAAGTGGGTTGAGCATTTTTGTATGTAAAACGTAATGATTTTTTAATTTATTATGTTATTTATAGTCTTTTCGTAAAATTCGTCCTCAAACTTTTTAACTACAAAATGATGTTTACCTTTTTCATCGATTGCAAAATGGTTTATTCCCGTATCCGCTTCCACAGAAGCTTTCCCCGTTACGACCGTAAACCCTGCCTTTTCTTCATTATTAACACACGCAAGATATACAAGCAGAGGATCCCAGGATGAGCGTCCCCCGGGTTTTCCGAAGTCAGCCAAAATCTTATGGAGAATATCGTTTTTATCAAGTTCTCCGCCTGTTATAATCGATTCGGCAACTTCTTGTCCTAAAAAAGTAATTTCTGTAGGCCAATTATCGCATAAGTAATTTGCACCTGTAATCGACCTTTGGTTTCGGGCAAAATTATTTTCCCTGCCCTTTTCCAAATCATCCCATTTACCTGCCATTGCCCAAAGCTTTCTTACCTTTTGAGCAACCAGCTCCGCTCCTGTTAATTCCGATATATGGTCAGGCTTTGACTTTAAAAGATTTGCAAGGATTTGTGAAAATCCTATCTCTATTATGTCCACTTTTTCTTCCGCTTTCGCGAGCAAGGTACGATATAGCTCAACTCCGTCAAGGCAATCCTCGTTACATCTGAAATTTCCCTGCATTTCCGAAAGCCTTTTCTGATATGGCGGATGACCGCCAAAATCTGTAGCTTCCAAATCGATACCTATCGCGATATCACCCATACCTTCACTATGCAAATAAGCGTCCATTGATCTTGCCGAAATTGGCATACAAGCATTTATTGCAATTCCTAACAGCTTTGCTTTATTCGCCTTGCAAAATCTTGTTAAAACTCGTATAGCGACAGCATCATCACAATCATCCCACCAATCCGTACCCAATATAAACTGTACCGGTTTTTGCGGGGTTAGGGTCTTTAGCGCAGCTTCCGTCTCCTCTTTTTTGGGTATAGAAGATGCCGCCCCCATTTTTGAAACAGCAAGCGCAGAGGCCGCAGAGGCAAAACGAAGGCTGTCTTTTATTCCTATTCCCTGAATCATGCCCGATACAAAATATCCTGTAAAGGTATCTCCTGCTGCAGTTGTGTCAACTGTTTCAACCTTGTATATCGGACAATATTTGAGCGTATCCTTGTTCAAAAAGAAAGAACCGTTTGAGCCAAGCGTAAGCACAACATTTAAATCTGCATATTTTTCCGCTATATACACTCTTATCTTTTCAGGTTCTTTGCAGCCTGTGAGCCCGAATGCCTCAATCTCGTTTATAAGAAGTAAATAAATTTTATTCAAATCAATCTTTGTGAGTTCATCAATAAACGGCGACGGATTTAAAACGATTCGCATTTTCTTTTCGCAGCCTTTATCAATTATGTATTCAAGATTACTGATTTCATTCTGCAATACAAGTATATCGCCCGCTTCAAAATTCTCAAAAACAGAGTCGATATAATTCTTATCTATCATATAGTTTGCGCCATGATGAACGATAATGCAATTTTCACCGCTGCTGTCTACCTGTATAACAGCATGCCCCGTCGCAAAATCCTCAATCTTGAGATACTTTGTGTTTACGCCTGCCTCCTCCATGGTTTCTTTCAAAAACATACCGTCTCTTCCTATACACCCGGCATGATAAACCTCGCTGCCGCTTCTTGCCAGGGCTATTGACTGATTAAGTCCCTTCCCTCCGGGAAATCTGTTCATCACATGAGAGTCTACAGTTTCTCCCGGCATAACAATATGAGAGAGCTCATAAACATAATCTATATTACATGAACCGAAATTTAAAATTCTCATTATAACATCCTTTCGTTTCGCAAATAATTCTTATTTTACCAATGTTTTATTATATTATACAATAACAAAAAAAGCAATACACGATAGTTTGAATTTTTGTTGTGATTGTACGATTTTAACAGAGTTATTATCTGCTTTGCTATCCCGCAACATAATGTCCCAAATATTTAGGCGCACGAGAGTTGAACCCGATATGGTTTAAAAAGACAAATTTAACAATAAAGAGGCATATTGTGTTCAACTCCCATGTGCCTATCTTTTTTTACAATTTGCCAAATCACCGTCTATCGCATCAAAGATATTTACTCCGCTTATTTCTTCAACTTGCTCGTTATAAATAATTGAGAGCATTTTTGTAATATCCGTTATTCGGCTTGCGCAAATTTATTATAACAGATTTTTTATAAAAATGCTCTCTTTCTTTATAGATTTTTATTTTTGAAAGCTCTTTTTATTATTGACCGAAACATTACGAAACCGGAAATTTCTATTATTCGTATGTCTGGTATCCGATAGTTTTACTGCCTGAAAGCGCCTCAGGAGTCATACCTCCGATTGAATTCCAAAGATATGCTTTTACATACACGACATTTCCCGGTGTATTGCACTCAAATGTGAAATTACCGTCGTGCGATTCAACCTGTGCAACAGGTATGAGCTGCATTCCGAGAAGCTTATTTGATTCTCCGTATGCCGCAACAATTACATTTGCGCTTTTCAAAGCCTCTGTGCCGTATTTAGCAAGCGTATATGTTCCCGTAACGCCTGTTTCCGTTACGTTTGCTTCTTTTATAAATATGTTGTTTTGTGTATTATCCAACTCAACAAGCTTATATGCAAGTACGTTATCTATATACTGCTTGCCTTGACCATTTCCTGTTGCCTTGAAGCCGATTTCTCCGCCCGGTGCATAGGATGCCAACGTATTGTTATATGTTTGCGATAATACGTTTGTTCCGTCTTTAAATACCTGTAAATCCTTTCCCGTCTTTGTCGTTAATTTAAGGTGATGTTGCTGTTCAGTGAATACGCTCCACTCTGTTGCTGAATTTACCTGTGCTGTAGTGAAACAAGCATCTGCCCTCCACGGTCCGTAAATTCCCAAACGGAAGTTATTTGAAAAATCACCCGGTTTACCGTTAACTCTTATCATATGATACATAATATCCAGATAATATCTCGAATCTCTTTTAACATCTAATTCCAGCGTATAATTATTCCACTGCGATACATCGTCGGATTTAATATTGATTGCGCCGTTATCCTTGTTGCCGTCGATAACAAGCCAACCGTTTTCAAGACTGTAAATATTACTGCCTGCATATTCGTTGAAACCGCTTACCGTATAATCTTTGCCAAAATCTCTGTAGCTTACATTCCAAACGCTGTCCATATCGGAAACATTTGTATAGGACTGAAAGTCGTCTGCAAATAATTTTTTCAGCATAAACGGCTGATTATATCCGTTAATTGTTCTTCCGTATTCATCGGAAACACCCGTTACGTGAATTTCATAGAGTGTATCAAGTACAAGCTCGGTTTTAGGCGTAATAACAACTGTTTTTCCTCCGTTTGTTTTCGAAACGGAAGCGGCAACGGGCACGCCGTCTTTCGTTAATGTGAAATCTCCGTCGAAAACAATCTCGCTGTAATCCATGGTAACTTCCGATTTTGTCGCTGAAATATTTTTAAGCTCGAGAGTTGTCTCTATATCTTCTTCCGTTACTGTATAGATTTTCATATTGTCGATAAGTAAATCCGGATTACTCCATTTACAAATTGAAAATGTGTTGTAATCAGCATTTGTCATATTGAAAGTCTCTTTATATCCTTCGCCAAGAAAATTTCCGTTGCAGAAAGCCGCCGCATAAAAAGGCGAGCCCTTTACAGCAGATGTTTCTCTGATAAACGCATACGTTTCACCATGAACAATCGGAGGTCTTGCCGCTGAGAAGAAATCCTGATATTTTATTGCATTGGCAAATGATGAAACTTGAATCAAGGTTCCCTCATAATAATCGGGATACATATTAGTATGAACCATAAAATTTGCGGATGTAGGATTCTCTGCTGTCGAATCCTTTGCAAGAACATCAATTTCATATGTTGCGTTTACACCGCACGTTTTGGGCTTTAAGTATATCTGGTCGCTTTTCATATTGAGATAGGTGTTTCCGTCTCTTGTGAAAAGTTCAAATTCTGAAGCTTTATCGCTAAAATCCTTGGCGCCGCTGCCCTGATAAGTAACGTTGTAATTTTCACCAAGCTCTGAAACGTCATTATAACTTTCAAAATCATCTGCCCAGATTTTATTGAAGGCGATCTTTTTACAGCCTTCAAAAGTTCCCGAGGCTGACGTTGCCGTATAGATAAGATAATAATTCCCCTCCAACGACATAGGTACAGAAGCTTTAACCGTTGCGGCTTTTCCGCCTGTTGAAGCTGTAACGGCAATTTCATTGTTTGCAGTATTAAATAATTTCGCAGTAAAGTTCGTGAGTTCTTCATTGAAAACCAATCTTAATGCTTTGGTGGTGATGTTGCAGTCTGAAAGCTTTAATGTTTTCGATGTAGATGCCAAACCGTTCACAAGTATGGATTTTACGTCTTTACTTCTTCCGATTTTTTTAAAATCAATAGATTTAAGATTTGGGTTTGTTTTAAGCACTTTTGAATTTTCCGTGAATGAATAATCGCCGTTTGCAACATCCGCAAAGCCTTCGGTTGAGGTCGTAAACGTATTGTTAGCAACTCTTGCATACTTTAATCCATATTCATAGTAAAATGTGAGCGTAGCGTTGCAATCATCGGGATTCGTATAGAATACGCTGTAGTTTCCTTTGATATCATGA
>USLP01000023.1 GCA_900555525.1 uncultured Eubacteriales bacterium | reverse complement strand
GGACAGCAGCTGCGCCGTTTGCGCAAGCAATTCCACGCCCTTTTCCTCCGAAAAACGTCCGATAAACGCAATATACGGCTCTTTTGGGGCAGGCTGTGATTTTGTCGTTTCGTTTACGTTTATAAAATTATGAAGCATAAAGGTTTTTTCGTTATAAAAGCCTGCGCTTTTTTTTAGCTTATTCTCCAAAAATCGACTCGGACAGATATATAAATCCACCGCTTTATACGTTCCCAAAAGCTTATAAAGCCATGCCTCAAGCGTACCCAAAAGGCTTTTTATGCGCGATTGGTGAATACATTTATATTTAAAGCAATTAAGCTTACTGCCGTTTACGCACCTTTCGCACGGTTTATTTTCCGAAAAATTATACAAAAGGTGATTCGGGCATATCATCTGATAATCGTGAACCGTCTGCACAAGCGGTATACCTCGCTTTTTCACGGCGGACACCATAGACGGAGTAAGCTGAAAATTTATGTTATTCATATGGACTATATCGGGTTTAAAACTGTCTATTACACATCCGATTTTCCTTTTAGCCTCGAATGAATAAAGTATTTTAAACGGATAAAGCAATCTTTCCGCACCGTTTGAATGAAAATCCAAATTTTTTGTATAAAGTCCCAAGGAATTTCCGACAGTGTTTTTTTCGTCATACATTCCGAAATATTCCACCTCATGCCCGTTTCTTTTAAGCTCCTCGGCAAGGTTAAGCATATAGCTTTCCGCTCCGCCTTTGGGATAAAGAAATTTATTTACCATAAGAATTTTCATAAAAAGGTACCTCCGTTTCTTTTACGTTTTTGTCATAGCCGTCTCCAATCATGAGAATTGCAAGCACGGCTGTCAAAAGCGGATAACTCATCGTGTTATCCGTTGACGATACGATAACGAGATACAGCGTAAGCGAAAAAGCCGTAACGGCGCTTTGGATTTTCCCCTTGCGTCCGAAATAAAGAACACGCGTAAGCGTTATCGATATGAGCCACAAAATATAACCCCAAAAGCCGAGGTCGATAAAATACTGCAAAAAATCGTTATGCACCGCCGCAACGCCGATATGCATTTTTGAATTTAGGCGATAGGTGAGAAAACCTATCCCGTTGCCCAAAAAACTCGGCGAAAATTCGTAGCAGTCGGAAACCGACTTATAAATTTTAACACGTCCGCTCGTATCAATTCCCATTTTTTCGAGCATTTCAAACACATTCATTTTTATTGCGCCGACATAGCCTATTAAAATAAGGATTGTAAGAACGGTAAAAAACACCGTCATTCTCATTGCGGATTTTTCGCTGTATTTTGACACGAATTTAAGAAGATAGCCGAACGCAAGCGCAACCGCAACGGCAATCATGGCTATACGCTTGAATGCCGAAAGAAAGCAGAACATCAAAAGGACAAAAAGCACAAGATATAAAATTCCTTTTTTCGGCTTTAGAAGCATATAAATGAGGTATGCCCCCAGGCAAAACGCAAGCTCGTGAATTTCCGCCTGCACGATTACGGAACCCGTTTTATTCGCAAATGTCAGAATAAGCTCCGTAAGCTCGGAAAAATATGCACCTATGCCGTTTTTTGCAATAATCGAGCCTATCATTATAAGGTTTGCGCACAGTATTGCGGCAAGGTTATACCAAATCCCCTTTTCGCCGAATATATAAAGCATTGCGGCGGCGGCAAGCGCAAACGAAAGCATATTCATATATATAAACGTTGACGAAAGTCCCCTTGAAATAACGTCCGTATCGACAGTATTTACAAACCATATAAAAAGCGATACCAAAAACGTTACGAAAAGCGGCGCACTGTATACAAGTGC
Source organism: uncultured Eubacteriales bacterium (assembly GCA_900555525.1). Taxonomy (GTDB): domain Bacteria; phylum Bacillota; class Clostridia; order UMGS1840; family UMGS1840; genus UMGS1840. Next base: position 8,830 of record USLP01000023.1, on the reverse strand, counting down.
GGATTTTGCGCTCACTGTTCCCCTGCCTATATCGGGCTTCACCAAAAAGCATATAATCCCCATACCTGCAAGAAGCAGGGCAAAAGCATGGCGGTATGTGATATATCTATGACTTCGGTTAGGAAATAGTACATCAAAACCGAGACGGCGATAAAATAAAATTTCACAATGCCGTCTATGATTTTGTTTTCCATGCTTTCACCCCTTTTTTATACGTTATATGTTTTTTTGTTTTGGTTTGCCACGCTTATAAGCTTTCTTACCGTTCTGTTTTCTTTTCCGCTTTCGGCAATGCCGAGCGTATATTCTATATTTATTTCTTTATATTCTTCACGTGCTTTAAGGCTTAAATTAAACATATTCATTATGTCCTCCGCCGTGATATAATCAGTATCGTTTACGATTATTATAAAGCTTCCGTTTCCGTTATAAATATAAAGTGCGTCCGACCTTCCGAATGCGTCCTTCAGATAATGCGTAAACATTTTAAGAACATTGTCGCCCGTTTCACGTGTAAATTTTTCGTTTATATCACGCAAATTCGTAAGATTTACGTCACAGCAGACAACGACTTCGGACAAAAGCTTTTTCTGCGTTGATTTCAGATATCTGTCAAAATACGCTCTGTTGTTAAGTCCTGTGATACGGTCCGTATAGAAGAAATAATTTATAATATCCGCCGTTCTTCCTATAATGACAGCGCCGCCGAAGCAAAGTATCATAATGAAGAAAAACGCTATAAGCGTATAAAGCTTCACGTTCACGCTTTCTTTAACCGATGATGACGAAAGCACCGAAATATAGCTTGCGCCCAAATATTCGTTATACTCGTCGTTTGTTTTCGTTGTGAGGTCATAAAGCCTTGTAAGCTCCGCCACAAGCTTTTCTATCCCCTGCGAAACCTCTTTTTCCATTTGCGGATAATAATCGTTATGAAGCTGTGTGCAGGTTTTGTCGGAGGCGGCGCATTCGTTCGCCTTGCATACTCCCGTACATTTCCCGAACGTGTCTATAACGTACTTGCTGTATGCGGAATCTATAATTGCGTGTTCCCTGTTTTCGTTGTGGTCTCTCCAGCCGTATATAAGCTCGTCATACGTAACCGTCTGGTCGCCCTCCGTATTTAAAGGATTGCCGTTTTTATCCGTAAGATTTTTTTCGTGAAGCTCATCGAGGATATATTCGTGCGTTATATTCGTGTTTCCCGATTCGCGCATTTTCCCAACGTATGCGTCAATAACGGTAACAATATCGTTTACTATGCTTTCCTCTTTTGCGTTTGAGATGTTGTTTTCGTCTATTCGCATCTGATAGTCGGAAAGCAAAACCGACTTGTTTTTTGTAATCTGGTGCTTATATATCTTTGAAAAAAGCGCCGAAACGGAAACAGAATGCAGATAATTGAAATCGTCCGCCAAATCTCCGAACGATACCCCCGTGCTTGTCGCATGATAATACGGACTTTTTTCCATGCGCTGATAAAGCGTTTTTAAGGTACCGTCTATTCCCTTGTCGATAAGCTCCATCATTTCTATATAATCATAATTATCCGTGCTTAAATTTTCGATTGTGTTGTCTGCCGTTGCGACGTTTACGTATTTTCGGCTGAATTCGGCAAAATAAACGTCCAGCGTTTCGTCAAGGATTTTCCTTGCAAATTCCGCACCCTCGCCGTTTGCCGCCGCAAAGGATACCACAAACGTACTCGGCTCGTAGATATATTCTTCGCCCTCCTCAAGCATTGCTTCTTTCTGCGCAAGCTTATCCTCATCGGGAAGAGGCGTTATGAATATTCTTGAAATAAGGCTGTCAACGGAATAAATTCCCGTAAGTCCCATTTTTTCAACAACCTTTGACAGTACGGCAGACGATTTAATCTCGTTTACGTCAAGCTTTTCTCCCGTGGGCGCCAAGCCCTTTTCCGCCTGCTCGTCATTATAATGAATTACCTCCGAGGCGATATATTTATTCGACGATTTAAGCCCCGAATATATCGTATATGTTGCCAAAATGCAAAATATAAATATAATCGGAACAAGCTTTTTTATATACTTAAACGCTTTGAAATTTTTCATAACACCGCCCCTTTCTATTCTTTTTTCGCAAATGCCTTCGATACTGCGAAAGCCAAAACGGCAATATAAGAAAATACCGCAAAAATTATAACGTTCTTTAAAACACCGAAAATCGAATTGCCCAAAATATTAAGCGCTATACATTGATTCATTTTATAATTTGAATACTCTCTGCCTGCCGCAACGGCTTCGTCCGAAAAACGCTTTATACTTTCCGAAACGGAGGCTATAAGAGCGTCCGCACGGTTTTTTATATCCTCGCTGCCCGATGACGCGCGCATTTTTTCGATTATAAGGTTGTTGTCCATGATTTCTTTTTCGTTTGAGGCAACAAGATTACTGAACTCCGTCGCCTTTACGGAAAGCTCGTCTATGCCGACCTTTGTGCGTCCCATATAGTATTTTCCGCTTCCGTCCCATGTGGGAACGAGAACAACTCTCGTCATTTCCTCGGAATACATGGCGATTGCGCTGTTGCAAAGCTTAAACGAGGCTTCATTTTTTCTGCGGTCAAATTCCGTATTCGTATTTTGATACGAAAGCCTGTCTATATATCCCGTTTTGTCTCTCACGATTCCGTTTTGCAAAATCAGGGATTTTAAGTTTCCGTCTATCTGCTTTTCCTTAAACTGATATACCTCGCCTGCGATTGAATTAAAGGTTTTGTTGCTTTTTGTAACAAAGCCGGGACTTTTCTCCGCCATCATATATAAATAGTTTAAAATTGCGGACGCTTCCTTATCAAAATACAAAACCGTATCCATATATTCCGCATTTTTGAAGTCGGGTTTTTCTTCCGCCGTATCAATTTTGAAATTATCCGTATATTTTTCGATATAATATTCTTTGTATGAGCTTGCTATAAGCTTTATAACATTTTCGGAATCCAAATGCCTTGTCTTTCTCGACGCATGATACGAAACGCTAAATTCCGTTGAAATGTGGTAGTCGGATTCGTTTCCGACTCCGCCCTGCACGCTCGGAGCAACAAAAAGGCATTTTTTCAAATCGGCGGCGCTTACGTTCGGGAATGCGCCCTTTTTTATCGCGCGCTTTATCACCTCATCGCTTATTATCTCCGACATATTGTAGCGTGTGCCGTTTGAATTCTGCGCCTGCGACGCTTCGGAATAGTTGAGCGTTATCACGGCATAGGTTGATTCTTTTGATTTAAGATAGCTTGTAATTCCGAAAAGCAAAGTCAAAAGAGCCGCAACCGAAAGCACTCTTAAGCTAAAATATTTCGTATTCTTCAAAATCCCCGTAATTTCGCTTTTAGGCAGGTTTTTTGTGCGGATATATATACAAAAAAGTCCTGTTATAAGTATAACCGCCGTTATAACCGCGGGGAGCTTATATAATATTGAAACAAACATTTTTCCTTTCCTTTCTAAAATTTATTTATATCTATAACAACAAGCTCGGGGCGGTTATTAATTCTGAAAATGCTGTTGTTTTCAAGCCCTGCGCTTACTATAAGCGGTGTTCCCGACGTGTCGTATCTGCCGTATATATAGCCTCCCTTTCTTTCGGGGAAAAGTCCGCCCTCATGCGTATACAAGGGGCCAAGCTTGGGGATTTTCACCATGCCGCCGTGCGTATGCGAGCTTACCGCCAGATTTCCCCATGTGTCGTTTTCAAACTCCTCGAAAAGGATAGGCTCATGGATTGCCGTGATTTTAAGATTGTTCGTATCGTTATAAATATACTCGTTGAAGCTTTCGCCCGCATAATTCCAAAATGACGACGGGTTTGACGTGATAACGCCGTATATATCGACTGTCGTATCTCCTATTTTCACCGTGTCCTTTTCGTTTTTCAAAACCTTTACTCCGACAGCGTTCAAAGCCTTTTCAAGCTCGTCCTCATAGTTCGTTACAACGCTTGCGTCCCGATTATTATCGGTAAAGCCGTATTTTTTGTCAAGCGATTCCTTCGACATTGCTGTGCCGTAAAACCGCTGTGCCTCGTTGTTGCCATAGATATAATACGCAGGTGCGATTTTCGCCGCCGTTTCTCCCAACGACACGATTTTGTCCGTTGTTCCTTTTTTTTGGTCAACGCAGTCGCCCGTGAAAATTATGATGTCGGGTTCAAGCTTTTCGATACGTGATTTCAGCTTTATATTGTCTTTTCCGTATGAACTGCTGTGCAAATCGGAAATTTCTATAATGCGTATTTCGTTGTTTGCCCGCAGGCTTCCGACGCTGTAAAACGTCTCGCGGAAATTCCTGTTTACAATATAGCTTGTTCCCATAATTGCCGCACATACCGCAAGCACGGCGAAAACAAGGCTCAAAAGAAACCACACCGCCGCCCTTACGTTTTTTTTCTTTTTGGGAGCGTCCGATTTCGGCGCTTTTTTCGTTCTGTCATAAATTTCAAGCTTTTTTATATACCCTGTAACGGTGCAGATATGCATCCACACAGTCTGCTTGTATTTTTTGTTAAATTCTTTAAGCGGTTCTTCGCCGTAATAGCCGATAACCGCTTTTTCCTTGTCTATGCTTTCAAAGGCAAAGCCCGAAATCCACTTTTCGTAAACATCTTCGGGCATAACTTCTTTAAGATGTTCTTTTATTTCACGTATTTTTTCGTCCATGCTTACCGCTCCTTTCCAAAAGCTTTTTATATAAACCGCAAGTCATATCGGCGGTTTTTTCCCAGCTGTATTTTTTGAGTATAGATTCTGCGCTCTCGCTTTTAAGCTTGTTTACGGCATTTTCGTCATCACACAGCATTTGAAGCTTAGCCGCCAAATCGTCTGTATCGCTCTTTTTGAAATATACCGCCTTATCCTCCGCACACGATTTATTTTCGGGAATGTCGGAGCATAAGACCGCATTGCCGTACGAAAGTGCCTCGAGCAGAGTTAAAGCCATGCCCTCAAGGTCGGACGGAATACACATAAGATATGCGTTTGAATAGATTTCCTTTAGCGTATCGCCCGATATGAAGCCTGTGAAAATTATGTTTTTGTTATCGTCCGCAAGCGCATAAAGCTTTTTTACATAATCGTCCGTATCGCTCGTATCGCCTGCGATAACAAGCTTTTTGTCCGTATTTGTTTTTTTGTATGCGTCAATGAGATAATGTATTCCCTTTTCCGCCGTCAGACGTGCGACAACGCAGATATACCCGTCCTTTTTAAGTCCGTATTTTTCCGTTATTATACCGGCTGTTTTCTTTTCGGGTTTTTCCGCTCCGTTGGGGATAATTACGGTATCCCGATTATACGTTTCTTTGAAATAGTCCTGTGCGCTCTTTGTCAGAACGATTACCTCGTCCGCATATTTCACAAGCGTTTTTTCGCCCAGCTTTATATATTTTGAGGCAAAGCCTTTGCCCCACTTTTCTCTCTGCCAGTCAAGTCCGTGCACCGTAGCGACGCATTTTTTCCCGAAAAGCTTTGCAATCCGCATAGCCGCACACGGTCCCTCCGCATGAAAATGCACAATATCATAATTGCAGAACACGGCGCATATTGCCGCCGTATATGAGGCGAGCATTGCGGATATGCCCCTCATTTTCAGGGTCGGGGCGGTCTTGAGCCGTACCCCCATATAATTTTTGTCTTTTACAGTGCCGATATACTCGTTTTCGGTTTTGTCGGACGAGCGGTTATAGCACGTTACGCTTACTCCTCTTTTCACAAGCATTGGGCATAAGGTTGTAAGCACCTTTTCTATTCCGCCCCGTCTTGACGGCACGGTTTTATGACCTATCATTGCCACTTTCATTATAACACTTCCTTTTTTTATACGTCCAAGTCTGAAAGAAAATCGTTTATAGTGTTGTTAGGCATTAGGAACACAAATCCGATATGGTTTAAAAAGGCAAATTTTCCGTAATACTGCGTCAAAATGCTCGTTAATCCACAAAGGATTGCCTGCGCTTTTTCCTTGTCTTACAAAAAATTTGCACTTTTTAAACTCTCCGACCTCTATATTAGGAAAATTTTTGTTTTTTTGGTGCGTAAAGGCGAAGCAAGGCTGTCGCCTTGCAAGACTGACAATCCGAAAAAACGAGAATTTAACAATAGAGAGGCATATTGGGTTTGAGTCCCTAATGCCTATTGTGAGCGGTGCTGTACGCTTCTGTACCGCCCCGAACAAAAAACGGCGCTATGGGCGATTTTATAAAGACTTTTTACCTGCCCGTTGCGGAAAACATTACAACAGGCGTCTTAAGCATAATTTTTATGTCGCCCCAGAACGTTCTGTTCTGAATGTAATCAAGATCCATTTCAACCCATTCGGAAAAAGGCACGTCGTTGCGGTTTTTATGAATCTGCCATGTACAAGTTATCCCCGGAGTAACTATAAGCCGAAGCTTTTGATAATCCGTATAGTGTCTGACCTCTTCGGGGAGCGGAGGGCGAGGACCCACAATCGTCATATCGCCCTTAAAAACATTGAAAAACTGCATAAGCTCGTCCAGCGAAACCTTTCGCAGAAATCTGCCGACTCTTGTTATTCTGGGGTCGTCTTTCATCTTGAAGACGGGACCGTCCATCTCATTTTCGTTTTCAAGGCTCGTTTTGATTTTGTCGGAACCTGCACGCATGGTGCGGAATTTATACATATAAAATTCTCTGCCGTGCCTGCCGACTCTTATTTGCTTATAAAAAGGTCCTGCGCTCAGGTCGTCTATAACTATTGCTATTGCAATAACTATCATAAGCGGAATAAAAAACAGCAGTATAAGCGACGCAAAAAATATGTCAAACGCACGTTTTTTCTTCCAATATGACGCATATGACCCCTCCAAAAGAGCTTCCAGTCTTTCTCTTGTTTTTTCGTCAACCTTTGTATGTTCAATATACGGCATATAAATTCCTCCCCCAAAAAATCAGTTACCATTCAAGCCATTTGCATTTATGAAGAAACCGCCCGTAAAGCTTATCGTACATTTTCACGCCGATTATGCGCTTTATGAACGTTGTCCGCTTTGTTCTTTTGGTTGTCCACGAGGCTGTGTAATGATGAATGGAATATGTGTTTTTTGTTATTTTTGTTTTTCCCGTATAATAATCCATAGGGCAAAGATACTCTTGGGGCAGAAATTTTATTCCCATAAACGTTTGATTTTGTTTTGTTATATCCATACCCAAGCGTGCAATCGTCTGCGTGTTTCTGTCGGGACACGGCGTTAAATCATACGTGCCGTCGGGTTTTATAAAGGGTATACCGTCATAATCACGGAGAAGCTCGCCTATAAGCGGACTGCCTTTTTCGGCGGCAAAGCCCAAGCCAGTGGATATAAGGCTCTCTCTTTCAAAGCCCATAAATCCTCCGTTTTCGATTAAAGGCTTAAGCGGTTTTATAAGCTCAACGTCCGTATCGAGATATACTCCGCCGTATTCATAAACCGCCTTAAGGCGCACATAATCGCTTACAAACGCCCATTTTTTCGCCTCATACGCTTCACGCACATAACGGTTTTCCATAAAATCGAAATTGCTTTCGTCATGGCGCATTATTTCAAAATCGCCGCCGTATTTTTCCACGCCGTTTTCCGTCACTACGTGATCCGCCGTATTTTTCCCAGCTTTTTATGCACTTTTCGGATATACGAGGCATTTTTCCGCCGCCGAACCAGCAATAATGAATTATCTTCGGAACACTCACAGCGTTTCTTCCTTTCGTATTAATTTTAAAGCCGTTTTAAAAGCGTTTCTTCGGAACAGAAAATTCATGCCGATATACAAAGCGAAAATCCAAATGGAATGAATTATACCTTGTATAAGAAGCTGTCCGAATGAAAGACCGCAGAACGTATCGGTAAAAAACAAAATCATAACAAATGCGAAAACCGCCGAATTTATAAGCCACAGCTTATATGTTTCGAGCATACTTCTTTTTAAAACCTTTTTATTCGCATAATAAACCGTCTGTATGCTCCTTACAACGAGAGCAGCCGCCGTACCCATAAGCGCACCGCATATGCCCCATTTTATAATTGCGAACACCGAAACGGTAATGTTTACAACCATTTCTATAATTGCGTGCGTGCGTGTTTCACGGAATTTTCCCGAATATTCGATAACATGATTTGACGGCAATTTTCCGTTTGCGAGCATATTCATAACGGCAAAGAGGAACAAAAGAAGTGCGTTTGTATACTGTGCGTCATTTATTCCGCCCGTATATATCTGTATGAGCGGAAGCAGAAACACCGCCATAAGCGTATATATAAAGAATGTTGTCATAATATAAAACGTTTCGTAAACGCTGTAAAGCTTTAGGAACTTTTCTCTGTCCGCATGAAAAATCTGTCCCAGCGCAAAGCTGAAACCCGATATTATATTTGTCAAAAAGTTCTGCACCTGCGAAAAGAAAATATTATAGATAGAATAAACGCTCACAACCTTAAAGTCGCACAGCACGGAAAGCAGAATTATATCCGTATTGTTAAACACCATTCCCGAAATCTGATGCACCAAAACCGACTCTTTCTGCGAAATCGCCTTATAATCGGGTTTTTCGTTTAAGTTAAGCCATGTATATCTTTTTTTCGCATATATATATAGGTATGCCATTTCAATAATTGCAAAAACACAGTATACAAGCTGAATAAGCACGATGCTGTCCGTCAAAAGAAGAACAAGTATTTTGCCTGCGCTTACCGCAAGCTGCAAGAATGTTTCCGCATTATTTATAACATATTTTCTGCCGTCCGCCTCCATCAAAAGCCTGTATTTAGCCTGAACAAAATAGCTGAAAAGCGACGGCAGAGCGTTTAAAATTGTAATC
>USLP01000022.1 GCA_900555525.1 uncultured Eubacteriales bacterium | reverse complement strand
GGGCACGGTTACGTTCAAAAATGCAAAAAACGTTAAAGAAACGGCAAAAACAGTGCCGTCTGACAGATATCTTTGCGAAACGGACTGTCCGTATCTTTCCCCCGAACCGAACAGAGGAAAAAGAAACGACTCGAAAAATCTCGTTTATATATTGAAAAAGCTTGCCGAAATCCGAGGAATTTCATATGAACAAGCGGTTTTCGAAACCGAAGAAAACGCAAAAAAAATCTATGGAATTTCACAGCACAAAAACTTATGATTATATAAAAGGTCAATTTTTTCAGAGAAAAGATCATTGACTTTTATTATACCATATGGTATAATAAAAATAAAAGGTGAATAATATGTACGGAACAAAATTATGCCTGGGTGTAAGCGATAGCTTTGGTTTGACGCAAAAGGAACAAATAAAGCTTATAAAGGAAGCGGGCTTTGACGCTTTTTTTATAGAATGGAATAAGGATTTAAGCTTGCCCGAAATAAAGGATTATGCCGATTCTCTAAATATTGAAATACAATCCGTTCACGCTCCCTTCACAAAATCTGCCAATATGTGGGAAAACGGAAAAAAAGCGGAAGAAGCGGTTAATGAGCTTTTGGATTGTGTAAGCGAGTGTGCCGAAGCCGGTGTTAAAATCGTTGTATGCCACGCAATTATAGGTTTTGACAGGTTTGAGCCGAACGAGACAGGCGCAGAAAACTTTAAAAAGGTTATTGAAGAAGCTAAAAAGTCGGGAGTAAAAATCGCCTTTGAAAATACCGAGGGCGAAATGTATTTGAAAAGACTTATGGATGAATTCAAGAATTATGATAATGTAGGTTTTTGCTGGGATTCGGGGCACGAACAATGCTACAACCATAGTAAAGATATGCTTGCATTATACGGAGACAGACTCATTGCAACTCACCTAAACGATAATTTGGGAATAAGCGATTTCGATGGCAAAATCTTTTGGACCGATGACCTTCATCTGTTGCCCTTTGACGGAATTATAGATTGGAAAGACGCAGTTATAAGGCTTAACAAATGCGGTTACAACGGAATTTTAACACTCGAGTTAAGCAAAACAAGCAAGCCGGGAAGACACGAAAACGATAAGTATGCAAACATGAATATTTCCGAATATATTGCGGAATGCTACAACCGCGCCTGCCGAATTGCTTATTTAAAAAGTAACGTATAGTAAAAACCGCCCGTAAGAGGTAGTTTTCGGTCTGACTTTTTGCGGGCGGTTTTTTTATAATCCGTATTTTTCTATAAGCGCGTTGTGTTCATCGTTTGTTTTTGAAAAGTGAGTTGTTCCGTTTTTATCCACAAAGAAAAACAGATATTCCGTTTCATCGGGATAGAGCGCCGCTTCTATCGCCGTTATTCCGGGCGATGAAATGGCGGCAGGCGGCAAACCCTTTACAATATACGTATTGTAGGGTGATTTGATTTTTACATCATCAAGCGACAAAACGCTCTTTCTTTCCTCCAAAATATACTGGACGGTTGCGCATGATTCAAGCTTCATTCCCGTTTTTAATCTGTTATGAAAAACGGAGGAAACCGTCTTAAAATCAGCGGCATTATTCGCTTCACGTTCGATTATAGACGCTAAAATCACTGCTTCGTTTACCGTCATATCAAGCTCTTTGCACCTGTCGGTATATTCAGAAAGCCAATGCGCTTTAAAGTTTGAAGTCATAACCTTTATAACATCATCGCTCGGCGTATTTTTATAAAAATTATACGTATCGGGAAAAAGATAACCGCTCAAGCCCCCTGCCGAACCGTCAATGACAGTGCCGTCGTCAAGTGTAAAGCTTGTATGCTTTAATGCGGCATTAAACTCGTCCTCGCTCGATATAATATCGTTTGAAAAAAGTCTGTCGGAAATTTCTCGGTTTTCAAAGCCTTCGGGGATTGTAACCGTTATCTGCGAATCTGACGCTTTTTCGACAGCGTTCAAAATTTCCTTATATGACATTGAAGAATTTACCGTAACGGTACCGGGATTGATTTTTATATCCGCACCGCCTATTTTGCAAAAAGCGTTGAAAAGATATTTGCTTATAACGATATGCTCGTCCTGAAGCTTTGAAGCGATTGCGGAAATTCCGTCGCCTTCGCCTATCGTAACGGAAACGTTTTTATCCGAGCCGTAAAGTCCGAAAAAATCCGCCAAAATGACAGCAAAGACAATCAAAACCAAAGTATTGAAAATGCGCACAAATCTCTTTACCATTTGTTTATTTTCCTCCTTAAACCTCTTAAATACAAAATAAAAAGTATTTCAAAAACGCATGAAAGCGCCCCAAGCGGCACAAAATAATTATTTAAAAGCTCGTTTACGCTTTCAAGCATTGTAAGCTTTTGCAGTATGACGCCAGAAATATTAAAGGCAAAATGAAAAATCATTGCATATATAAGCGGAAATCCCTCATAAACAATACACGAAAGTATCATGCCGACAACCGTAAGCGGAACAAACGAATATAAATCCAAATGACTTATCCCGAAAATCAGCGCCGTAAAAAATACCGCTCGCATTTTGCCGTATTTTGAAAATTTATCATAAGTGAATTTTCTAAACAAAACCTCTTCCGTTACCGCAGGCATTAAGCAAACCGCAATTATATAACCCAACACTCCGATACCTTCGGGAAGCGAAAAGCCTTTTGGGGCGGGGATATTCGTATTTTCCAAAAAATAAACGGGGAAAAAATTCAAAAACGAACCCGAAATCTGCATAAGCATTCCCGACATTAGCGAAAGAACAGCCAAAACTGGAGATTTTGCTTTTAAATCCGATTTTGATATGTATTTCTCACCTTTTATTTTATAATACACAAAAACAGGAAGAAAAACACCGAAAATCTGCTGAAGCGCTATATTTAAGTTTTGATAATCGGACGCAAAATATGCAATCGTTCTTTGTACCGAAAATAAAAGCGCATATATAACTATAACAGCAATCATATTTTTAATTCTCCGTTTTGCGTAAATACTGTCTCAACTTTTCTGTCGAATTTTTCATGAGGCAAGCTATCGCACAGAAGTTCGGAGAAAATCAAAGAAACCGTTTTCCCTCTATAATTTTCCAAAAATCTGTCATAGTAGCCGCCGCCATAGCCCAATCTAAATTTTTCGCCGTCTATTGCAAGAGCAGGCACGACGATTAAGTCAATCGTGTTTGAGTAAACCTCACCTATCGGTTCATAAATCCCGTAAGCGCCTTTTATGAAGCCTTTTTTAGTATACAAAACAGGAAGTATTTCATCTCTCGCAATGTCTGTTTTAGGAAAAAGCGCTGCTTTTTTATCACTCAAAATTTTTTCAAAAAGAAAAAGCGTGTTAAATTCGTTTTTCAAGGGATAGTACAGCATTATGCTTTTTGCGTTTTTGTATAAATCGGACTTAACGAAATACTCTGTTGCGCTAAAGCTTTTAGCACGCTTATCTTCAATATTTTTCCGAATGGCAGAAAACGTTTTCCTGCATTCTTTCTTATCGTTCATTAGAAATCACCGATTCCGAAGCTTTTTATTCGGCTCGGGTTATTCCGCCAGTCGGGAGTAACCTTTATCCATAAGTCCAAAAATACCTTTTTGCCGTATTTGCGTTCGAGTTCTTCACGTGCATACGTTCCGATTTTTTTAATTAAGCTTCCGTTTTTGCCTATAATTATTTTTTTATGGCTTTCCTTTTCGCAGTAAATATTAACGGCGCATTTTATAAGTCCGTCCGTCTCTTCATACGTAACAGTGCTTACGGCAACGCCGTGCGGAATTTCTTCATCTATCAGCTTAAGCATTTTTTCACGCACAAGCTCACAGATATAATTGGGTTTATCGGTATCGGTTTTCATATCCTCGGGATAATAGAACGGTCCCTCCGTAAGATATCCCCTAAGTATTTCCTTAAGCGTTTTTATATTATCTTTTTTGAGCGCAGATACGGGAACAACCTCCAAAAAATCATAAAGCTTTGTATATTCGGCAATCACGGGAAGAAGCTCCGCTTTTTTTACCGTATCTGTTTTGTTTATTATAAGTATCGCTCTTACTTTTCCTTTTTTAAAATTGTTTATAATCGCTTTTTCCGTATCGCCCGGCATTCTCGGCTCGGCAACAAGAAGCGAAATATCGCAGTCCGAAACGGTATTTTCGGCGCAAGCCGTCATTTTCTCCGACATTTTCGTTTTCGGTTTATGGATTCCGGGGGTGTCGGTAAAAACAAACTGACAATCCCCCTCTGTCAAAATTCCCGTTATACGGCTTCTTGTTGTCTGCGGTTTATACGAAACAATCGCTATTTTTTCACCCATAAGGGCATTTAAAAGTGTGGATTTTCCCGTGTTCGGTCTGCCCGTTATGGCAATAAAGCCTGATTTTGTCATAATTATTTAATAACCTTTTCCTTATCTTCTTTTACAAGCTCCGCTATAAATTCACCCAAATTCTTGGTACCTGCGTCGCCCTCTTTTCTTGCACGGACGGAAACGGTTCCCTCCTGCTCTTCTTTCTCGCCCACTATAACCATGTACGGAATTTTTTCAAGCTGTGCTTCTCTTATCTTGTAACCGATTTTTTCGGCTCTCGAATCAACCTCTGCTCTTAAGCCTGCCGCACGCATATCAGCCTGTACTTTCTTTGCATAATCGAGGTAATTGTCCGAAATGGGAAGTATTCTTACCTGTTCGGGCGACAGCCAAAGCGGAAATGCTCCCGCATATTTTTCTATAAGAAGCGCAAGCGTTCTTTCGTAACAGCCGATTGAGGTTCTGTGAATTATATAAGGATTCTTCTTCGAGCCGTCCTTGTCGGTATATTCCATTCCGAAATTTTCGGCAAGCATCTGGTCAATCTGAATTGTTATAAGCGTATCTTCTTTTCCGTGAACGTTCTTTATTTGAATATCAAGCTTCGGTCCGTAGAATGCCGCCTCGCCTATACCTATTTTATATTCTATTCCCAAATGGTCGAGAATTTTCTTCATTGTACCCTGTGCTTCGTCCCATTGTTCGGGTGTGCCTATATATTTTTCTCTGTCATCGGGATCCCATTGTGAGAAACGGTATGAAACATCTTCGTAAAGACCCAAGGTTTTAAGCATATATATAGCCATTTCAAGGCAGCTCTTAAACTCCTGCTCAAGCTGTTCGGGAGTACACATAAGATGTCCTTCTGAAATTGTAAACTGTCTTACGCGGATAAGTCCGTGCATTTCGCCCGACGCTTCATTTCTGAAAAGCGTTGAAGTTTCGCCGTAGCGGAGCGGCAAATCTCTGTACGAACGGCCTCTGTTGAGATATGCCTGATACTGGAACGGGCAAGTCATGGGGCGAAGTGCGAAAACTTCTTTATCGTCGGGGTCGCCCATAACAAACATAGAATCAAGATAATGATCCCAATGACCCGAAAGCTTATAAAGGTCGCTTTTTGCCATATACGGAGTTTTTGTACGGAGCCAGCCGTGCGCTTCCTCGGTATCTTCAACAAATCTCTGCATTATCTGAAGAATTTTTGCGCCCTTGGGAAGCATAATCGGAAGTCCCTGACCGATAATATCCGCCGTTGTGAAAATTTCAAGCTCACGTCCAAGCTTATTGTGGTCTCTCTTTTTCGCTTCTTCTATTCTTTCAAGATGCTCTTTCAATTCGTCCTTTATCGGGAATGAAATACCGTAGATTCGTGTAAGCATCTTGTTTTTTTCGTTTCCTCTCCAATATGCGCCCGTTACGCTGAGTAATTTAAATGCTTTTATCGCGCCCGTAAACGTAAGATGAGGTCCTGCGCACAAATCGGTAAAACCGCCCTGGTCATAGAAGGATATTTCCTCACCGTCGGGAAGGTCGTTTATAAGCTCGATTTTATACGGCTCGTCCTTCATTTTATCAAGCGCTTCGGCTTTGGGAAGTACAAATCTTTCAAGTCTGTTATTCTGTTTTATAATTTTTTTCATTTCGGCTTCTATTGCCGCCAAATCCTCATTTGCAAATCCGCCATCACGGTCAAAATCATAATAAAAACCGCTGTCCGTTGCAGGTCCTATCGCAAGCTTTACGTCTCCGAAAAGATTTTTAACCGCCTGTGCCATTACATGAGAGGTTGTGTGCCAATATGTCTTTTTGCCCTCTTCGTCCGAAAAGTAATAAATTTCTATTTCATCGCCGCCCGAAACATTTTCGGCCATTCCCTTTGTATGACCGTTTATTCCAAACGCAAGAGCTCCCTTTAATATATCGGGGTTTTGTTCCTTAACCGCTTCAAAAGCGGATTTTTCTCCCTCAAAATCATTTAATTTAATGCTTACCATTTTATTTCATATCCTTTCATCTTATATATTCATATGTATTTACAAAAAGCCGAAATGTTCTTTTAATCAAGATAGTCTTTCAGCTTCTTGCTTCTTGACGGATGTCTTAACTTTCTTAAAGCCTTTGCTTCAATCTGTCTTATTCTTTCTCTTGTTACGTCGAATTCTTTTCCGACTTCCTCCAGGGTTCTCATACGTCCGTCATCAAGACCGAACCGCAGTCTTAAAACTCTTGCTTCCCTTGCCGTAAGCGTATCAAGCACATTTTTAAGCTGTTCCCGAAGGAGCATATATGTTGCCGAATCCGCAGGTGCGGGCGAGCTGTCGTCCTGTATAAAATCGCCCAAGTGGCTGTCCTCTTCCTCACCGATAGGCGTTTCCAGAGAAACAGGATCCTGTGCAATTTTTTGAATTTCTCTTACTCTTTCCAAGCTCATGCCAAGCTCTTTTGAAAGCTCCTCGGGGGTAGGTTCTCTGCCATACTCCTGCAGGAGCTGACGCGTGACGCGAAGAAGCTTATTAATCGTTTCTACCATGTGAACGGGGATTCTTATAGTTCTTGCCTGATCGGCAATAGCTCTCGTTATAGACTGACGAATCCACCAGGTTGCATACGTCGAAAACTTATAACCCTTGCGGTAGTCGAATTTTTCAACCGCTTTTATAAGTCCGAGATTACCCTCTTGAATCAAGTCCAAAAACAGCATACCTCTTCCGACATAACGCTTTGCGATACTTACTACAAGCCTTAAATTTGCCTCCGCAAGCTGACGCTCCGCTTCTTTATCGCCGTTTGCCATTTTTTCGGCAAGCAAAAGTTCGTCCTTTGTTGACAAAAGCGGCACTTTTCCTATTTCTTTAAGGTACATTCTGACAGGGTCGTCAATAGAAATTCCCTCGGCATTAAGAACCATATTCATTTCATAATCGTCGGGATATTCTATTTTTTCTTCCCCTTCAAATTCATCGTCAACACCGACGATTTCTATACCCATCTTTTCAAGCTTTTCATAGATTTTTTCGATATCCGATACGGATATATCGATTTGGTCAAATCTTACGTTAAGCTCATTAAGCGTTATCCTGCCGTTTTTCTTGGCATATTCGATAAGCTCTTTAATAATCTGTTTTTTTGTTACGCCTTCAGTCATACCGATTCCCCGTTTCTCTTTATTTTACTGTTTTCTTTTGCTGTTTTTCTTTTATTTTGTTTGCGTATTCGAGCAGGTCGGCATCGTCGCCGTCCATTATCTGCTCCTCACGCTGTTTTTTTTCTCTTTCTTCCCTTACCTTATCGATAAGGCTTGCAAAAAACGATTCAAAATCTCCGACAGGTTCTTTTTCTATAAAAAGCTTGCCCGCCTCCTTTGCTTCGTCGGAGCTTAATCTGTTGAATATCTGCGATACATCGAATTTTATACCCTCCAAATTAAAATCACATATTATATCGTATATTTTTTTGTTAAGCTCGCTTTCAAAATCGTCAATACTTATTTTGTCCTTAATTTTACTGAAATATGACGGATTTTCCGCTATTATTTTTATAAGCGTATCCTCCGCGCTTCTTTTCCTTATTATAACAGATTTTTCAAAATTTATTTCTTTATATTTTTCTTCTTTCTTTTTTTTGTCCTCAACGTATGCCATAACGGTTTCATAGCTTACGCCCGCAAGCTCCGCCGTTTTTTTGGCATATACCTCAAGCTCAAGACGACCTTGCGTATATTTTAGTATATCCGCCGCTTTTTTTACATATTCAACTCTTTCATCGTCATCGGTAAAGCCGCCCTCGGGATAAATCCCCATAAGGTCAAACTCAATGCCCGAAAGTGCGCTGTTAATTGCCTCTTGGTACGCTTCGGGACCGAATTTCTTTATAAGCTCGTCCGGGTCTTTTGCGCCGCTTATTTTAAGAACCTTTACTTTTATTCCGTCTTTTTTCAAGATTGCCGCCGCCTTTACTGCGGCATTTCTTCCTGCGGCGTCCGAATCGTATGATATAACAACCTTTTGCGTATATCTTTTCAAAAGTCGGGAATGTTCGGGGGCAAACGATGTACCCAAAGATGCGACAGCGTTGCCGAAGCCGCCTTGGTAAAGCGCTATAACGTCCATATACCCCTCGGCTAAAATTATAAAGTCAGTTTTTATATTTTTTGCAATATTAAGGTTAAAAAGATTATACCTTTTTTTAAATACGGGCGTATCACCCGTATTCAGATATTTAGGCATTCCGTCTCCCAAATCACGTCCGCCGAAAGCAATAAAGTTTCCTCTGACGTCCATAACGGGAAACATAACACGGTTACGAAAAAAATCAAATATTTTACCGTTTTTATTTACGCAAAGTCCGCTTTTTACGATTTCATCATCACTGTAACCCTTTGATTTGAGCGTTCTGTACATAAAATCCCATGAATCGGGAGAATACCCGAGACCGTATTTAGTTATGGTTTCATCTTTCAAACCGCGGTTTCTCAAATACGAAAGTGCCACAGAGCCTGCGCTCGAATTAAGCATTTTAAAATATGTTTTTCCCGCAATTTTGTTCATTTCAAAAATACGGTTTTTAAGCCTTGTTTCCGCCGTATCCTCCATATTTTCTTCGGGAACGGCTATACCTGCCCTTTCTGCAAGAAATCTGACCGTTTCCAAAAAATCAAGATTTTCCGCAGCCTCTATAAAATTTATTACCGTTCCGCCCGCTCCGCAGCCGAAGCAGTAATAAAGCTGTTTATCGGAGGAAACATGAAAGGATGGAGTTTTTTCGCTGTGAAACGGACAAAGTCCGACATAGCTTGTACCGCTCTTTTTTAGCGTTGTGTATGACGATATTACGTCTACTATATCGTTTTTATCTTTCACATCTTCCAAAAAGCCTTCCGAAAAACGCATACAAACACTCCAATCCTTAGATTTTACCTTACAATATTAATATTCGACATCTTTTTCATATTTCCTTTTAATAAGGAGAATTTTTTTTAAAATTTATTTTATTTGTAATTTCGCACAATTTTCCGCTTTGTTTTTGATGTATATTTTTTTATTTTTTTATCTTCTATATAAAGTAATGTTTTATCCTGTTCTGATATTATGTCTTCATAGGAATAAGCTCTGGATGTATACATATTATCAAAATAATCCATTCCATAAATGTAAAATAATCGATTTAATGAATCATCATATTGCTTATTAAATATATTTACCCAATCCCATGTATCATATATTCCTATATAGAAACAAAATTCAGTTAAAAAATCATCTTTTATACTTTCCAAATCATATGGTAAATGCTTTTTCTTATTTAATATACTAACAACACTAAGCATGAAATCATATAACAAAGTAGTTGCAGATGCATTACCTGATGTTCCAGTATCCTTATAATTGCACAAATTAATAATTCTTATTCCAATATGACTAAAGCTATCTTCTGGATTGTTAGTTTCTATAACAGCAAAAGGGTATTCGTTAAGCCACATGGCTGTCTTATGATGATCTAATAAGAATATCTTATCCTGATTATTCTTATCAAGTTCATTTATTTTATCTGCCGTATCTTTACTGCAATGGATATCTGTTATAAATACTGCATCATATGAATTTAATATATCTTCATTTAACACATTTTCTGATATTATCTGTTCCATATTTTCGTTAGAACAATGGATTGTCTCAACTAACTCAAAATATTTATTTAATATTATTACTGGGCCTGAACCATCTAAATCATTGTGTGTTAACAGTAATATGTTGATTGCATTTTCTAAAATATTAATTCTATTTTTAGTCAACAATTTTTTAAATAATTTTTCTCTTAACATATATTCTTCTCCTTTTATGTAAGTGAAGCAGGAGACTATATCCCCTGCTTCCAAAATATTATCCAAATATTTCCTGAAATGCTTCTAAATTACCATTTCCAGAAGGAACAGCAAATACAATTTTATCAAAAACATTAGAAAACTTGTTTTCTAATAAATCCTTAAAAATACTTGCAACTTCTTTTGCGCTCTGTCCAAAAACGCCTGATCCAAAAGCTCCTAAAATCAATATATCTGTTTTATTATCAGCAGCAATTTTAAGAATAAAATCAATTCTACTGCGAAGAACTTTAGTATTTTCTTCATCACTTACATTCTGATACTTCTGAGCAGCAGCTTTATTAGGCGCAGCGCATGTAATTACATCACAATAAACGCTTGTATTATCTCTTTCAAAAACAATATCTGGTGAATATAAGGCTCTGTTCTTATATAACGCTCTATTAAGATAACGCTTATTATAATCATAGTATGAAGGGCACTCACTTAATACATTATATAAGAATGATTCATGGCATAATGCTTCTTCCTGAGCAATACTGCCTTCCATAAACATTCCTCCAGGGTGCTTATAAGATGCAAAATTTAAAACGGCAATATTTGATGGAATATTTTTCGCATACTTCATAATAGCCCCTACGCTGTCAATTGCTTCTACACTAATATTCGTGTTCTTAGGAACATTAGGTAATGAATACAAAGCAACATCATCGTCATAAACCTTTGTATTTGCAATACAATCAGATATTTTGTCAGAATATTTTTCTGACATATTAAAAGTATGTTCTTTTGCTTTCTT